>CALNFG010000063.1 GCA_939792625.1 uncultured Prevotella sp. | reverse complement strand
AAAACCCGCAAAACCCAATAACCGCAAAACATAATGAACATAGAACTTATACCGGCCATCGACATCATCGGAGGCAAATGCGTGCGCCTGACCAAAGGCGACTATGCCACGAAGACCGTCTACTCAGACTCGCCGGCCGACGTTGCGGAAACGTTCGAGCGCATGGGTATCAGACGTCTGCACGTGGTCGACCTTGACGGAGCAAGGTCGAAACACGTGGTTAATCTCGATACTCTTAAAGAGATAACACGCCGCACACGCCTGACAGTAGACTTTGGCGGCGGCATAAAGAGCGACGCCGACATAGAAAAAGCCTTTGCCTGCGGCGCAGCGATGGTTACCGCCGGCTCCGTCGCTGTAACACGGCGCGAACTGACAGAAAAATGGCTCGACAGGTTTGGCGCAGACAGGATAATCCTCGGTGCCGACGTGCGCAACGGCAAGATAAGCATAAACGGATGGCAGGAAGACACGGAGGAAGACATCGTAAGTTTTCTGCAGTACTACATAAGCCGCGGCGTAAAAAACATCTTATGCACCGACATATCCAAAGACGGAACCATGCAAGGCCCTACATTCACGCTGTATGAAAAGATACTCAACACCTTCCCCGGCATTAACCTGATTGCCAGCGGAGGCATCTCAGGCATGGATGACATAAAACAACTCGAACGCATAGGCGTGCCGTCGGTCGTGGTTGGCAAAGCCATATACGAGGGTAAGATATTCTGTCAGCAAACAAGTCGTTAGCAGACAAGTGACGGGCAAACAAGGAGATTTGACAATAATAATACACAGACATGATGAATAAAATATCTTTAAATAAAATAAGTGCAGACAAAGAGGCAAATCTCCTTGTCTGCTCGTCACTTGTCAACTCGTCTGCTAAAAAAGGTTTGGCCAAAAGAATAATACCATGTCTCGACGTAAAAGACGGACAGACGGTTAAAGGGACAAACTTTGTCAATCTGCGCAATGCAGGCAACCCCGTGGCATTAGGCAAGGCATACAGCGACGCCGGTGCCGACGAGCTGGTGTATCTCGACATCACGGCAAGCAGCGAGGGCCGCAAGACATTTACAGAAGTCGTGACCCGCGTGGCACAGACCATCAACATACCTTTCACCGTGGGCGGAGGTATCAACGACATTGCCGACGTGGAACGCCTGCTGTGTGCCGGAGCCGACAAGGTAAGCGTAAACAGCGCCGCCCTGCGCCGGCCCGAGCTGATAGACGACATAGCCGGACGCTTCGGCTCGCAGGTTTGTGTCTGCGCAATCGACGCAAAACACGAAGACGGCAGATGGACATGCTACCTGAACGGCGGACGTGTCAGCACCGGACGCGACCTGTTTGACTGGGCGCACGAAGCCGAAGACCGCGGAGCCGGCGAAATACTCTTCACGAGCATGAATCATGACGGAGTGAAACAAGGATACGCCAACGAAGCGCTCGCATTGCTGGCAGACATTCTGGGCATACCCATAATAGCCAGCGGAGGAGCCGGACGGCCGGAACACTTCAAAGAAGCCTTCACCACCGGAAAAGCTGATGCGGCACTGGCTGCAAGCGTATTTCACTTCGGAGAAATAAACATCACGGAGCTGAAACAATATCTTTACGATGAAGGCATAAACGTAAGACTGTAACCAATCTGAACAATGACAATAGATTTCGACAAGATGAACGGCCTGGTGCCGGCCATAATACAAGACAGCACAACCATGAAGGTGCTGATGCTGGGCTTCATGAACGAAGAGGCCTACAACAGGACCGTGGCCACAAACAAGGTGACCTTCTACAGCCGCAGCCGCAAATGTCTGTGGACAAAAGGCGAGACATCAGGCAACTACCTCAACGTGGTGAGCATACAGTCTGACTGCGACAACGACACCTTGCTGATAAAGGCCGTGCCCGACGGCCCTACATGTCATACGGGCAGCGGTACCTGCTGGGGCGAGGAGAACACATGCGCCCCGATGACATTCCTGTCTGTCCTGCAAGACTTCATCGAAACACGGCACAAAGAAATGCCTGAAGGCTCATACACCACAAGCCTGTTCAAAGACGGTATAAACAGAATGGCACAGAAAGTAGGCGAAGAAGCTCTGGAAACGGTAATCGAAGCCGTAAACGGCAGCAATGACCGGATGAAATACGAGGCTGCAGACATGCTGTACCACCTCATCGTGCTGCTCACCGAAAAAGGCATGCGCATAGAACAGATAGCAGAAGAGCTGCGCAACCGGCACAACCCCGGATGGCACAAACATTAAAAATTAAAAACAATAAAAAAGCGACATGTTCATCGAATATAAAAACGTAAACATCTATCAAGAGGATGTCCTCGTGCTGGGCAACGTTGACTTCAATGTCGACGAAGGCGAGTTTATATATATCATAGGGCACGTGGGCTCAGGCAAAAGCAGTCTGCTGAAAACGCTTTATTGCGAACTCGACATACATGAGGGAGAAAAAGCCGGCATATTGGAACGGAATTTGCTGAAAATAAAACGTAAGGAAGTGCCGGCACTGAGAAAAGAACTCGGCATAATCTTCCAGGACTTCCAGCTGCTGCACGACCGGAGCGTATATAAGAATCTGCAGTTCGTGCTGAAATCGACAGGATGGAAAAACAAAAAGGACATAAACGAGCGCATCGATGACGTGCTTGAGGCTGTCGGAATGGCAGACAAAAAAGAAAAAATGCCATACGAGCTTTCCGGCGGAGAGCAGCAACGTATAGCCATAGCGCGCGCCATACTCAACAAACCGAGGATAATAATAGCCGACGAGCCGACCGGCAATCTCGATCCCGAGACAGCCGACAACATAGTAAGCCTGCTGAAACAGATAAGCATGACAGGCACCGCCGTGGTGATGTCGACACACAACATACCCATGCTCGACAAGTATCCGGGCATTGTGTATCAATGCAAAGACGGCAGCATAACCGATGTGACAGACAGATATAACAGGCTGGGCATCGAAAACGAATAACCGGAATAAAGAAACATAAACAAAATAAAACATACAAGACTTATGAAAGTAATGAAATTCGGAGGTACGTCCGTTGGAACACCGGAACGTATGAAGAGCGTTTCTTCACTTATAACAAGCAGTGGCGAGCCTGTATTGGTAGTACTTTCGGCCATGTCAGGAACCACGAACTCACTGATAGAGATATCCGACTATCTGTACAGAAAAAATCCCGAAGGAGCCAACGATGTAATCAACCGTCTGGAAAAAACTTACATGCGTCACGTGGAAGAACTGTATTCTACCGATGAATGGAAAGAGGAAACACGCAAATTCCTGCGCGGTGAGTTCGATTACCTCCGCTCGTTCACAAAGGACCTGTTCACCAGCTTTGAAGAAAAAAGCATCGTGGCTCAGGGAGAAATCATGAGTACAAACATGGTCAACAACTATCTTAAAGAATGTGGAGTAAAAACAGCATTGCTCTCAGCTCTCGATTTCATGAGAACGGACAAGAACGCCGAGCCTGACGCCGCATACATTAAAGAAAAGCTCTCAAAACAGCTCGAACTTACGCCCGGACAGCAGGTGTATATCACACAGGGATTCATTTGCCGAAACGCATACGGCGAGATAGACAATCTTCAACGCGGCGGAAGCGACTACACGGCATCACTCGTAGGAGCCGCAATCAACGCCGAAGAAATACAGATATGGACAGACATCGACGGCATGCACAACAACGACCCGCGTGTGGTAGACAAAACCGAAGCCGTACGGCAGCTGCACTTTGAAGAGGCGGCAGAGCTGGCGTATTTCGGAGCCAAGATACTGCATCCCACGTGTGTGCAGCCGGCAAAATTCGCAGGAATACCCGTACGCCTGCTCAACACGATGGACCCCGCAGCACCGGGCACCATAATCAACAACGAGACCGTAAGCGGTAAGATAAAGGCTGTGGCCGCAAAAGACAACATCACCGCCATAAAGATAAAGAGCAGCCGCATGCTCCTGGCCACAGGATTCTTACGCAAGGTGTTTGAAATATTTGAAAGCTATCAGACTCCCATCGACATGATTGCCACCAGCGAGGTCGGCGTGTCAATGAGCATCGACAACAGCACACACCTTAATGACATTGTGGCAGAACTGAAGAAATACGGCACTGTGACAGTCGACCGTGACATGTGCATCATCTGCGTAGTAGGCGATCTCGACTGGAGCAATGTAGGCTTTGAGACTCTGGCAACCGACGCAATGAAAAACATTCCGGTAAGAATGATATCTTACGGAGGCAGCAACTATAACATATCATTCCTCGTGCGTGAATGTGACAAGAAGCGTGCCCTGCAAAGCCTGAGCGAAACGCTATTCAACAATAAATAAATTACAGAAAAAAGATGAAAGGTGTTTTTCCTTTAAATAAATTCAAAGAAACAGAAACCCCGTTTTACTATTATGACACCGGCCTGCTGCGCAAGACATTGCGCAGCATAAACATTGAAGCCGGCAAGCATGACGGATTTTTCGTACATTATGCAATAAAAGCTAATGCCAACCCGAAAATATTGAACATTATATGCCAGGCAGGACTCGGTGCGGATTGCGTCAGCGGAGGAGAGATACAGGCAGCCATAGACAGCGGCTTCTCTCCTGACAAGATTGTATTTGCCGGAGTGGGTAAAAGTGACAAGGAGATAAATCTTGGTCTGGATAAAAACATCTTTTGCTTTAATGTGGAAAGCATACCGGAACTCAGCATAATAAACGAACTGGCCGCACATAAAGGTAAAACGGCACGTGTGGCATTCCGCATCAACCCAAATGTCGGAGCGCACACACACGCCAACATCACAACGGGCCTTGCCGAAAACAAATTCGGAATAGCCATGGATGACATGGAAGACGTCATCGGCATAGCCTCATCAATGAAGAATGTCAAGTTCGTGGGACTACACTTTCACATCGGCTCACAAATACTTGACATGGGCGACTTTGCCTCACTTTGCAACAGGATAAACGACCTGCAGAACCGCCTTGAGACACACCGCATAAAGGTTGAGAACATAAATGCAGGAGGCGGGCTGGGTATAGATTACACACACCCCAACAAAGTGCCGATACCTGACTTCAAAGCTTATTTCGACACTTACGCACGATTGCTGAAACAGAGGAAAGGACAGAAAATACATTTTGAGTTAGGCCGTTCGGTCGTAGGTCAGTGCGGTTCGCTGATTTCAAAAGTGCTGTATGTAAAACACGGAAGTGTGAAACAATTTGCAATCATCGATGCGGGAATGACCGACCTTATACGTCCGGCACTGTATCAGGCTTATCACAAGATAGAAAACATTTCAAGTGACAAGACCGTGCAAACATACGATGTGGTAGGACCTATATGCGAGTCGAGCGACGTTTTTGCAAAAGCCATTGACCTGAACGAATGTAACCGCGGCGACATCATCGCCATACGCTCAGCCGGAGCTTACGGAGAGACAATGGCATCACAATATAACTGCAGGCCGCTGCCCAAAGGATATATATCGGAAGAATTACAGTAGCATATATAAATTCTATTTTTAACAGCCAATACAAAGTGACAATATATGTTTTTTGACAATATAACAATTATCATCTGCGTTGTTTTGGCAATATTGGCAATATTGTCATCGCTTTCTGACACTTTCTTCAGAAAAATGCCGGCAAGTGTTTACAAAATCAATAACGACACACGCGAGCCTGTGTCTGTAATAATAGTTGCAGACAACAATGCCGCCGAACTGAACGAGAACTTGAAATATTTCCTTGAACAAGACTATCCGACAGGTTTCGAGATTATTGTCGTAGTGGACAGGAATGAAGACGGAACAAGCGATGTACTTCAGTCGTTTGCCGGTACACCCAACCTTTACACAACCTTCGTTCCCGACTCTTCAAGGTATATGAGCAGAAGAAAACTTGCGATAACGCTCGGAGTAAAAGCCGCAAAACATGAATGGATACTGCTGACCGACGCCACATGCCGGCCAGCTTCAGAGAAATGGATAAGCACAATGGCTACCGGCCGGGACAAAAACATGAACATGGTATTGGGATACAGCAATTATGCAGAAGGCACAGGCCATTTCAAGACCTTCTACCGTCTCCACAAAGAGTATGCATTACTTCACGAAGCTATCAACGGGAATGCTTATGGCACTGACGGGAATAATCTTATGTTCAGAAAGAGCATGTTTATGGCCGGCAACGGTTTTCAAGGCAATTTGAAATATCTGCGCGGTGAATATGATTTCATTGTTAACAAATTTGCCGGACAAGGCGGAGTAGACATAGAGATAGCGCCTGAAAGCCACATGATTGAACGTATTCCGTCAAAAAAAGAATGGCACAACAGGAACGTATTCTACGCCGAGACACGCCGCCACCTTTCACGGGGCATGAAACACAGATTCAACTTCAACCTCGACATGCTGTCTTTCAACGCATGCTACCCTGCCGTAGCATGCGCCGCAGCCTACGCCATAATATTCAGGAACTGGATTGTCTTATCCGTGGCATGCTTAGCCCTGCTGTTGCCATGGATTGTAAGAATCATGAATGCCAGATACGCCATGGGTACATTAGATACATTCATACCATTGTGGAAAGTCATTCCTTTTGAAACCCGCATAATATGGCACAACCTGAAGACAGCCATCTCACACAAAACCGCTGACAAATACGATTTTATCAGCCACAAGTCGTAAAACAATCAATATGAAAGTCCTGCATTTCATACCGAGCCTTAAAACGGTTGTCTGTTCTGAGCTGTTAAAATACAAGACAGCCCTTATAGAACAAATGGCAGAAAGCGGTGAAGTCTGTGTCCTGACAGCAGACAAAGGCAACATCTCACTCGGCAAAGCTGAAATACGCACATACTCACCTGTAAAAACTCTGTTTGGAAGAGGTAAACGACAATTCGGCAAGATATTGGATGCTGTACGGCCGGAAATTGTCCACATACATGCATGCTGGAATTTTTCGGCCTGTTGCCTGCTAAAAGAATGTGAAAAGCGCAACATTCCCACTGTGCTGACCACTGACAGGCAACTTGAGCCGTGGCATGTATCACGCCATTACTGGTCGCACAAACTGCCGTTGATGCTCAAATACCAACGATACATACTGAAACATGCCGGAGCCCTGCATGCAACAAACCGCCAGGAACTTGAAAACATATCGTCATTAAACTGGCATCCCAGACTGAAGACCAGGCACAGCCTCAATCCCAACATTGCATTAATAGAGCCATTTACAGTAGTCCACGGAATGAAAGCAGACAATATGACGGAGAGCATGATAAAGCTTTACCGTAAAGTGGCAGACAGCTCACCCTTCGGACAGATGACAAAAGAAGAACGCCATGCGGAAGATCTGCTGATGCAGGCCGGAATATCCGGCGACATCACAGACTCTGCCATAACCGAAGCAGACAAAGACCTGATGGCTTCATTGAATAATGATGCCTGGCGACGGATATTCCTGCATTCAACAGACCAAGGCATATACGAATATGTAAAAGCCGGACTTAAAAAAGCAGACATTCCAGCATGTCCGATAGATACAGACAAGGTGGAACGATTTATTCCGAAAAGCATGAAAGACACGGCAACGAAAGCCGGGGACATCGGAAAAAACAGAAAAATAAGCAGACTGAAATCTGACGAAACTCTGTCCGACTTTGAGCGCAAACTATGTGCCACACTGATGACCGTAAGCCTAAAAATAAAATATTCGTGTGTGAACAGGGCCGACTTCACAAAAATCTACAAAATGCTGAGATTCAACGAATATGACGAAGACGCGGTGGAGAACAAAATGCACGACACAGGCACAGGCAAAAACATGGCACGTCTGCTGCAAATAATGAAAGAAAGATACGGTCTGGGCGACGGATTTATGTTTACAGAACCGTTAAACGACAAGAAAACAACCAAAATAAAGAAAAAACTTTTCAACACAGCAATACAATGAAAGCAACACTTCACGAAATAGAGAACGACATGAGGTATCTGAAACTTCTGTCACAATCTTTTCCGACAATAGCTGACGCAAGCACCGAAATAATAAATCTGCAAGCCATTCTCAACCTGCCCAAAGGCACCGAGCATTTCCTTGCCGACCTGCACGGAGAATACAAGTCGTTTCAGCATGTGCTGAAAAACGCATCAGGCAACATAAAAAGAAAAGTAAACGAGATATTCGGCAACGAACTGCGCGAATCGGAGAAAAAAGAACTCTGCACGCTGATATACTATCCGGAGGAAAAACTGGAACTTGTCAAAGCGAGCGAGCCGGAACTTGATGACTGGTATCACATCACCATCCACCAGCTTGTCCGCGTATGCCGCGACGTGTCAAGCAAATACACCCGCTCAAAGGTCAGGAAATCATTGCCCGAAGACTTTTCTTACATAATAGAAGAACTTCTCCACGAACGTACCGATGACGTAGACAAAGCCGCATACGTGAACGTTATCATCAGCACGATAATAACCACCGGACGCGCCGACGACTTCATTATAGCAATATCACACGTGATACAGCGCCTTGCCATCGACCTGCTGCACATTCTCGGCGACGTGTATGACCGCGGTCCGGGTGCGCACATAATAATGGACATACTCAGCGGTTACCACAACTGGGACATACAGTGGGGCAACCACGACATACTGTGGATGGGAGCATGTGCAGGCAACGAGGCATGTATATGTAATGTGATACGCCTGTCGCTGAGATATGCCAACCTGGTGACTCTCGAAGAGGGCTACGGCATAAATCTCGTTCCGCTGGCCACGTTTGCCATGGAACATTACGGCGATGACCCTTGCGACGAATTCATGCCCAAGACAAACGGCGGAAGCGGCGAAATAGACGACAAGACACGGCGGCTTACGGCACAGATGCACAAGGCCATTACCATGATACAATTCAAAGTGGAGGGCGCCATAATAAGCCGTCACCCGGAATGGAGCATGGACGACAGACTGCTGCTGCGCAACATCGACTACACCAAAGGCACATGCACCGTAAACGGCAAGGAATATGAGATGAAAAGCTGCTGTTTCCCCACAGTCAAGGCCGATGACCCGTATGCGCTGACTCCAGAGGAACAAACGCTGATAGACAGGCTGCGACACTCGTTCACCGTCAACGAGAAACTGCACAAGCACATCCGCCTCATGCTCAGCCACGGCTCGCTGTACACTATCATCAACGACAATCTTCTGTTTCACGCATCCGTACCACTTAACGATGACGGCAGCCTGAAAGAGGTAGAGCTTTATAACGGCATGACGTTCAGCGGAAAGGAACTGATGAACCGCGTTGACCGCGTGATACGCAGTGCTTTCCAGAACGACACCGAGCCTCAGGACAAGGCGTTCGCAACTGACTATTTCCTATACCTGTGGTGCGGCCGCGACTCCGTGCTGTTCGACAAATCAAAGATGGCCACATTTGAGCGTTATTTCCTTAAAGACAAAGAGACTTATAAGGAAGAGAAAGGCAACTACTTCAAGCTACGCGACGACGAGAAAGTATGCGACAACATTCTCAATGCCTTCGGTGTGTCAGGCCCCAACCGTCACATCATCAACGGACACGTGCCGGTACACGTAATGAGCGGCGAAAATCCGATAAAGGCAAACGGCAAACTGATGGTCATCGACGGAGGTTTCTCACAGGCTTACCACAAAGAGACAGGCATAGCCGGCTATACTCTGGTATATCACAGCCGAGGTTTCCAACTTGTACAGCATGAGCCGTTCACCAGCACAGAGGACGCCATACTGCGCGGATCCGACATTAAGAGTACAACGCAGATTGTGGAAATGTCGGCCCACAGAATGCTTGTGGCCGATACAGACATCGGCCGCGAATTGAAAAAACAGATTGCCGACCTTGACAAACTTCTCTATGCCTATCGCCACGGTTTCATAAAAGAACGCAGATAAGCGGTGTCCGCAATTGGCGGGCTTTATCATACCTTCCTGATTAGTAACAACTTACACCCTGCAGCCGGCTGCCGGGTGTAAGTTTGAGAACAAAGCATCAAACAGCATAAAACGAAAGGTAAGCTTTTGCCTCGCAAAAGCTTACCTTTTATCGTGTCAAAGCTTACCTTTTACAGACCAAAAGCTTATCTTTCGTAAGTCAGTGTATCTGTACTACCTGAGTAGGACCTTGTTCTTTGTTGCGGCGGTTGGTAACGGTGACAACGGCCTGAGCAAGATTTATGAAAGCCTGCCCTGTCATAGTGTCGGCATTTAGAGCAGCCGGCCGGCCCTCGTCACCACTCTCACAGATGCTCTGCACCACCGGTATCTGAGCCAGCAAAGGCACTCCCATCTCCTTTGCCAGATTCTTACATCCTTCCTTACCGAAAATATAATATCTGTTCTCGGGCAGCTCGGCCGGCGTAAACCAAGCCATGTTCTCCACAAGTCCGAGTATCGGCACGTTCACCTTGTCGTTGCGATACATGTCTATGCCCTTGCGTGCATCAGCGAGCGCCACTTTCTGCGGGGTGCTGACTATCACGGCACCCGTTATGGCAAGCGTCTGCAGCAGCGTAAGATGTATGTCGCTCGTACCCGGAGGCGTGTCAAGCACGAAGTAGTCAAGGTCGCCCCAATCTGAATCGCCAATGAGCTGTTTCAGCGCATTCGATGCCATGCCGCCCCTCCACAGGGTGGCCGTGTCGGGATTGACGAAAAAGCCTATGCTGAGCAACTTCACGCCGTACTTCTCTATCGGCTCTATCAGGTCGCGGCCGTCTTTATGCACCGCATAAGGACGTGCATCCTCCACATCAAACATCTTGGGCATCGACGGGCCGAAGATGTCAGTGTCAAGCAGCCCCACCCTATATCCGAGACGGGCAAGGGCAATAGCCAGATTAGCGGCCACGGTGCTTTTACCCACTCCCCCCTTGCCTGAGCTTATGGCGATGATATTCTTCACCCCGGGCAGCATCTTGCCGGGCTCGGGGCGCGGCTTGGATTTAGTCTCAACCGAAATCGTCACCTCAACGTCCTTGCTCACGTGATAGTGTATTGCGGCTTCGGCAGCTTTCAGCGTAGACTTCATAAATGGGTCTGTATCGCGTGGGAATATCAGCGAAAACGACACTTTCATGCCGTCTATGCGCAAGTTATCGGCCACCATTTCGCTCTCTACAAGATTCTTCTTTGTACCCGGATACGTAACCGTAGCCAGGGCGTCCATTATCAATTTGGGATATAACGTCATAATGTTGTTTGTTTGTTTCTGATGCAAAATACGCAATAAATACCCGAATACGCAAACATTTGAATGGAAAACTACCATTCCACATTCCCTATACTCAATTGGAAACGTAAAAATACGAAAAAATAAAGCATTAAAATAAAAAAGATGTGATTTTATTCTTGAGATAAGCAGAAAAAAGATAATTTTGCAAGCCGAAACCGGAAACATCAGGCACGGTTTCAAGGAAAGATGCTCGAGTGGCTTAAGAGGCACGCCTGGAA
>CALNFG010000062.1 GCA_939792625.1 uncultured Prevotella sp. | reverse complement strand
AAGAATGGCACAACCGGAACTCTTTTGAACTTTTTCTTATCCAGAACTCGCGTAATATATAAAGGTTATATAGAAAATGTTATATCTCATTGTCCACAATTTTAAAACGGGCAAACTTAAGAAGCAACTGTTTTGTTCCGGCATTTTTAAATACTACTGTTGCTTTTCGGTTTTCTCCTGTACCTTCAAGTCTTATTACTGTACCTCTACCAAAGCGTTCATGCTCGATTATACTGTTTTCTGACAGCTCATTTGCTGAAACATAACCATCATCAGACGAACTTCTACGGACAGTCCGGTGCGCAGATGAAACTGAAAGCATGTGGCGAAAAGCCGGAGAAAAAGTTTCATCTGCGAATGATTCTTTGTCATGCAAAACTTCACGACGCACAGGGTCTGCTTTGAATTGAGATGCCACCGGACGACTGTTTTGCCAACGATCTATCCGCGATTTAGACAAACTTGAGCCGAACATCCCTGTAAAATCTCCGCTACCGTCATCAATGTCAAGAAGAGCAGGATTGATATCACGCAAAAAACGACTTGGAGTTTCCATTTCCATGCGCCCGTATCGATAACGGCTTTTCGCATACGTCAATATACAACGGCGTTCGGCACGGGTTATTGCGACATAAAGCAAACGGCGTTCCTCTTCTAGCTGTCTGCGGCTGTCAAGTGACATAAGGCTTGGAAATATATTTTCCTCAAGGCCTACAACAAAAACATTCGGAAATTCAAGTCCTTTCGCACTATGTACAGTCATCAAAGCAACACGCCCATCAACAGCATCATTTCCATCTTCATCTACATCTCCCCCTTCAAAGTCTGTCTGTAACGAAACTTCCTGCAAAAAGTCAGTCACGCTAACCTCATTGCCCCGGCCTTCCTCACGACGGCTCTCAACAAATTCCTGCATACTGCCGACAAATTCTTCGATATTTTCCTGACGGGAAACATTCTCAGGTGATTTGTCTGCATAAATATCGGCAGATATACCACTGAGCTGCATCATCTCTACACCAAACGGGTAAACATCAGCAGAAACAGATTTTTCACCCAAACTCATAATAAGCTGTCTGAAAGCATCAATCTTGCCCATCGTACTCTTACTTACAGTAAGTCCGTAAGTATCAGGTGAACAAACGACATTCCACAAACTGACACCGGCAGCCGAAGCCAACCCTGAAATCTTGGCTACGGTTGTGTCGCCGATGCCTCTCTTGGGGTAATTGATTATCCGTTTAAATGCTTCTTCATCATGAGGATTCGCCATCATGCGGAAATATGCTATCACGTCCTTTATTTCTTTGCGCTGATAGAAGCTGAGACCGCCGTATATTTTATAGGGTATACCCTCTTTACGCATTGCTTCCTCAAAACTGCGGCTTTGAGAATTAGTGCGGTAAAGCACGGCAAAATCGCCATATCCGCAACCGTCGGCACGATGTATCCGCTTTATTTCCTTACATACGATGAGAGCCTCTTCACGATCGCTGTAAGCCGGTTTCAGCAACAGTTTTTCGCCTTCATCCTTACGGCTGTAAACATCTTTGGGTATCTGCCACTCATTATGCCGTATCAGACTGTTGGCAGCCTCAACAATACGTTGTGTACTGCGATAATTCTGTTCGAGCTTGAAAATCCTTGTTCCGACAAATATTTTCTCAAAATTCAGTATGTTGTCTATATTTGCTCCACGAAAAGCGTATATACTTTGTGCATCATCGCCAACGGCACAGACACGCAGATGTTCTTTCGACAGTTGTTGCACAATTTTCTGCTGGACAGAGTTTGTATCCTGATACTCGTCTACAAGGATATACTTAAACCTGTCAGCATATTTCAGCCTGACATCTTCATGTTCTGCAAACAGCTTATATGTATTGGTAAGCAAATCGTCAAAATCCATCGCATTAGCCTTTCTACATCTCTCACAATATGCTGAATAAATATTGTGCAACGCCGGCATGCGCTGGGCTTTGTCGCGTTCCAGCAGATTGTGAGACAAAGCATAATCATCCGGCATTACGAGATGGTTTTTAGCCATGCTTATACGCGAATGTACGGTAGAGGCTTTATATTCCTTGTCATCTAATCCGGACTCTTTGATAACAGCCTTTATCAGGCTGCGTGAATCGGCTTCATCATAGATTGTAAAGTTTGAAGCATAGCCGAGATATGCAGCTTCGGCTCTTAATATCCTTGAAAACACACTGTGGAACGTACCCATGTTAAGCCATCGGACCATGTCGTTTCCGACGAGTGCGCCGATACGTTGCTTCATCTCATTGGCCGCTTTGTTGGTAAATGTAAGTGCAAGAACATTCCATGGCTTCATGCCCTGACTCAGCAGATATGCTATCTTATAAGTCAGGACACGTGTCTTACCAGAGCCTGCACCTGCTATCACCAGCGCGGGGCCGTCACAATATTCTACAGCTTGGCGCTGACTTTCGTTAAGGTCTGCAAGAAAATCCATATTCAGGTTGTGGGGGCGATAATTATACATAACAGAAAAAACAGATAAAAGAACGAAAGCACTTCTGCAATCAGGGGAAAAACAAGCGATAAAAGTTTTACACGCACAGCATGCACCGGATATAAAATTCATTCGCCCTTACGATATACTCCACCCGCCGATGTGCCCGGATCATAATCTTCCCCCTCTCTCGGGAATGAAGGTATGAACTTCATCTGCCGCTCTATCTGCCGTTTACGCTTCTGCATATAAGCGCTTGGGGTTTTGGAACTGAATCTCAACGGATTAGGCAGAGTGGCAGCTATCAGCGCACATTCACTTCTGAACAAGTCTGAAGCGTTCTTTCCGAAATTGTCGCGAGCCACTGCTTCCACTCCGTATATGCCAGGCCCCATCTCTATGGAATTGAGATACACTTCCATTATGCGTTGCTTGCTCCACATGAATTCTATAAGCACGGTAAAATAAGCTTCAAGTCCTTTACGTACCCATGAACGCCCCGGCCAAAGAAATACGTTTTTGGCCGTTTGCTGGGATATTGTGCTTCCACCTCTTATCTTATTTCCTTTCAGATTGCTCATGGCCGCGTTTTCAATGGCCTTATAGTCAAAACCATGATGTAACAGAAATCGCTGGTCCTCACTGGCCATAACCGCCACCGGCATGTGACGCGATATATCCTCTAACGCAACCCAATGATGATGCAGCTTGATGCTCTCTCCGTCTTTTATCTGCTCAAAACAGCGGATGAACATAAGAGGTGTAAAATAAACCGGAACAAAACGCAATACTACAACAGCAAGGATGGTGGAGCCGAAAAAGGCTACCACCATCCAACGCAAAATGTTGCCAAGAATCTTAAAACGTATCATCTACCTACCGGAAAATTACTGTAACGTGCCGTTATTGGCTGCGTCTATCATTTCCTGACTTGCATACATATAAACTTCAACACGACGGTTTTGTGCCTGTCCGGCTGCGGTTGAATTGTCGGCTACCGGATTGGCCGAGCCGTATCCTTGTACCTTTTCAATCTGTGCCGAACTTACGCCACAAGACTTAAGATAGTTAGAAACAGCCTCTGCACGCTGCTGGCTCAACGGTATGTTAATTCCGTCATTACCTGTTGAATCGGTATAACCTTGAATGTCGACAGAACAATTACTGTTGTTCTTTAGCACAGTTGAGAATTTTGCAAGTTCGTTTTTTGATGTCGCGTTCAAGTCTGCCTTATTCAAAGCAAACAATATACCTGAATCAAAAGTAACTTTTACAGCTTTCAAACCATTGGCATCAGTAACTTCCTCAACTTTCGCATTTTCAAGCTGTGCCTCAGTCTCAGCCTTTACCTTATCCATGTGACGACCGATAAGAGCGCCCGTACCTGCACCTACGGCAGCACCTACGGCAGCGCCAACGGCCGTGTTGCCTGCAATCTTACCTATGATTCCACCTACCAACGCACCTGCGCCTGTTCCGGCAAGCGCACCTGTTCCCGTCTTTGTGCTACAGCTGACAACCAGTGCTGCACATAAAGCCAACGCTATAACTTTCAGTTTTCTCATATCATTTTGGTTTTAGAATGTTAATTCAAAAACAAAAGTACAACTTTTTCGGCATTATACAAAAGTTTGTAAACAAGTTTTATAAAAAAAACATTATTATTGATTCTCATTGAGTATTTTTTATATGTTAACCTTCTTTCCACATAAAAAAGCATTTAATGAATAAACAGAAACTGCATAAAAATGCATGACCGACCCCATAATTCATTGAACTCAAAAAACAATAAAACACATCGCAAAAATAAAAAATAGTTAAAATAGAAATATTTATAACAATACTCTTCTGATATCAACAAAAAAGTTATTACTTTTGCACCGTCAAAAAAATTAAGGCCGATATGGCTCAGTTGGTAGAGCAATTCATTCGTAATGAATAGGTCCCGGGTTCGAGTCCCGGTATCGGCTCAAGCTAAAAGAATATTGCGGTAATAGCTCAGTTGGTAGAGCACTAGCTTCCCAAGCTGGGGGTCGCGAGTTCGAGCCTCGTTTACCGCTCAACCTGAAAAGCACAATCATACAGATATTTATTCTTATCACTATGAAGCAACAGCAGTGTTGTTAATTATTTTATATTCCAAACACAGCTTCATGAAAAGTGTTTATATGCTGACATGAACATGCTTTAATGTCAACAAAACCGTCATAAATAAAAAAACAACAGACAAAAAAGAACAAAAATTTGCATACTTCAGACCTTTGACCCATATTTAATCGAGTATTATTTGCATTACAGTTTTCACATTCTTTCCATGTTACACATTTCTTCATGCCACATTCAAACCGATGACACATAAAACAAAACTGGAATTACTGCCGACTGTTCAAAATAACATTTTGCAACCCGCATTACAAAACACATTGCAAAAAGACAAAATAAAAATATCAGCACAGACAGACAAAAGAGAACATAAAGATGAGCCGACAAGACCGCCCGTAATGCAAAAGGTTATCTTTTGAACAGCAATAAACAACCTCCTGCAACACAAAAGACCGTGTTTTACAATGCCAAAAGTAAAAAACAGACGGGCAAAAACTGCCGAAACCGATACTGCATGACAGCCAAAACGTACCGTCTTGACGGCTTTTGCACAATAAAAGCAGCCTGATTTATGCACACGACATGACATTTTCTGCATAAATCGCTTATAGACAGCCAATTAACATTACACACCAAAAACAGCTGTATTTACGTACAAATATTATGCATTGCAGAATAAAGCCGGATATTTCATTCAAGAGAAATCAATTTATCACTGTTGTCAGCCAATAAGTTCTCATTATGTCAGCAAGCAAAACCGTTACGGTAAAAAGCAATACTGCCAACACAGATTACTAAAAAGTATACCAATTTTACAGAATTACAGCCTGCATGTGTACATGATAGCCGATGTATCGCTATATTTGTAGCTGATTAGAAAACCCAAAAACAATATGAACGAGATATTAGACATGAAAACGATACGGGACTACAATGATTTTCTCGGTATTGAAACGCAGAATCCGCTGGTCAGTCTTGTTGACTTTTCTAAGGTAAAAGTGCTGCCACACAGATGCAAATGTTTCGGTTTTTATGCTATATTCCTGAAAGAAATGATTCATGGCCAGATAACCTACGGACGCAGCCGATACGACTATCAGGAGGGCACGCTCGTATTTATTGCGCCGGGACAGGTCGGCGGCATAAACGACGGCGGACACACTGTAAATCCGCGCGGCTATGCCCTGCTGTTTCATCCGGATCTGATACGAGGAACATCACTTGGCCGCAAGATAAAAGAGTACACGTTTTTTTCTTATGAAGTAAACGAGGCTCTGCACATGTCTGAACGCGAACGCCTGACGGTGTTCAGCTGTTTCAATGAGATTGAGGAAGAATTACAACATGCCATCGACAAACACAGCCGTTCGATAATAGTATCAGTCATTGAAGTATTGCTCAACCACTGTCTGCGTTTCTATGACCGTCAGTTTGCCACACGTGCCGTAATCAACAGCGATGTGCTGACACGCTTTGAGGCGTTGCTCGGCAGTTATTTTGATTCAGACAAACCTGAAGAGCTTGGATTGCCGTCAGTGGCATGGTGCGCTGACCAGCTACACTTCTCGGCAAATTATTTCGGTGACATGGTAAAGAAACAAACGGGCAAATCAGCCATTGAATACATCCACCTTGCAATCATCAACAGAGTGAAAGACCTGTTGCTGGGAACCAACAAAACAGTCAGCGAAATAGCTTACGAAGTAGGCTTCCAATACCCTCATCATCTAAGCAGACTGTTCAAAAAAGTAGCAGGATGTACACCTAACGAATATCGCATGCAGGGAAAATTGTAAATGAATACAGCCAGACTCACATTCATGAATTTAATAAAGTTATGGCCATCACTTTCCGTGATTTCCACACAGTAAGCTCTCCGGCCATAACTTCTTTTATTGCCATGACTTCCTTATGAAGTGAAATTACCCTTTATTCGCACTGCTTATATATGATGCTATCCATGCGCCCACGGCCCGCGTACCGTAATGGGTTGAGCCGTCCGGAGCTATGTCGGGTGTGGTTACACCGGCATCTATCGAAGCGTCAACGGCACGCCGTATTGCCGCACCCTCAGCCTCAAGGCCGAAATGCTCAAACAGCATGGCCGCCGACAGAATCTGAGCCAGCGGGTTTGCTATATCTTGGCCGGCAGCCTGTGGCCAAGAGCCGTGTACAGGCTCGAACACCGGTGTGCCCTCGCCTACCGAAGCCGAAGGCAGCAGACCCATGCTGCCCGATATGCAGCTGGCCTCGTCTGTGAGAATATCGCCAAAAGTATTCTCTGTTACCAGCACGTCGAAGAATGTCGGCTCTGTGAGCATGCGCATTGCAGCATTGTCAACATACATGTAATCAGTGATGACGTCAGGATTGGCCATAGCCATTTCACGGGCAACCTGTCGCCATAAACGGCTTGTGGCCAAGACATTGGCTTTGTCTACAACGGTAAGATGACCGCGACGACGACGGGCATAGGCGTATGCCACGCGGAGAATGCGTTCCACTTCGTGGCGTGAATATCGGTTGGTGTCGGTGGCAGTGTCATTGTCCTGATACTTTTCGCCGAAATACATTCCTCCGGTAAGTTCCCGAATGCATACAAAATCGGCGCCTGAAACCAGTTCGTCCTTCAACGGCGATTTGTGTACAAGATGTGCAAAAGCTTTGACAGGCCTTATGTTGGCGTACAACCCCAGCTGCTTGCGCATGGCCAGCAGTCCCTGCTCCGGACGTACTTTGGCGGTGGGATCATTGTCATAAGCACTTTCACCTACCGCTGCAAACAGAACGGCATCTGATGTGCGACACACGTCGTAAGTTTCTTCAGGAAAAGGATTACCGGTCTTTTTTATCGCGGCAGCCCCGCAAAGGGCGCGTTTATACGTTATGTCATGACCGAATACCCCGGCCACGGCATCCATAGCGGCCACTCCTTGTTCTATTATCTCCGGGCCAATACCGTCGCCCGGCAGAACAGCAATGTTCAGTTTCATTATAAGTAAATGTCTTTTTAGTTTTTTATTTTTACTACAGTATAGGAGTCTTGTTCCAAAATGTTGAGCATCTTGAGCGTAGCCTTGATAGCAGCTTCTGTCTGGTCGGCGTCGAGCGCACGGGTCTTTACGACGCGTCCGTTGATGCGCCATGTTATCACAGTCTGCACTAAGGCGTCAGTCCGCCCGCCGGGAGGTATCGTAACACTATAATTCTCAAGCAACGGAAACTCACGGCTGAGCAATCCTTCGTAAATTTTACGCAGAGCCTTTACAAAGGCATCATACTGTCCGTCACCCATTGCTGTGGCCTCATAGCGGTTTCCGTTGATTTCAATCTTTACGCCGGCAGTCGGCTTCAAGCCGCGGGCAAGCGATACCATGTAGCCTACCAGCCTTACCTTGTCATCCGGTACATTGTGCTTCAACACGTCACTGACAATATACGGCAGGTCGTCTTGCGTAACAGTCTCTTTCCTGTCGCCAAGCTCTGTTATCCTCTGAGTTACCAGACGAGTCTGTTCTGCGGTAAGTTCCAAGCCGAGCTGTTGCAGGTTAAGATCAATGTTTGCTTTGCCGCTGGTTTTACCGAGAGCATATTCGCGGCGCCGCCCGAAACGTTCGGGCACAAGGGCATTACAGTAAAGACCGGCCTTGCTGTCACCGTCGGCATGCACTCCGGCAACTTGTGTGAATACATTTTCGCCCACGATGGGCTGATTTGGAGCCACAGCAATTCCGGAGTATCCTTCAACAAGCAGGCTGACATCGTTCAGACGTTCTTCACGTATGCCTGTCTTTGCATCAAACTGGTCTTTAAGTATTACCTGAACGCTGGCAAGAGGAGCATTGCCGCAACGTTCACCCAGTCCGTTTACCGTAACATGCAATCCGCGGGCACCTGCCAGCACTGCAGCCAGCGAATTGCTAACGGCAAGATCATAATCGTTATGGGCATGAAAGTCAAAGTGTGTGTCGGGGTATCTCTTTACCATTTTGCGCATGTATTCAACAACCTGTAAAGGATTGAGAATACCGAGCGTATCGGGCAGCATAACCCGTTTTATCCCCATGCCGACCATGGCGTCAAGCAGTTCAAAGACATATTCAGGCGAGTCTTTCATACCATTGCTCCAATCTTCAAGATAAAGATTTACACCGACATGTCTGCTTCGGGCATAAGCTAACGTTGCAAGAATATCGGCGATGTGGGCATCGGGTGTCTTATGCAACTGGGCTTTGCAATGTCTCAGAGAGCCTTTTGCCAACAGATTCATAACCTCACACCCGCAACCGCTTATCCAGTCGACACTTTCGTTGCCGTCAACAAACCCCAACACCTCAACACGCTCCAGCATGTCTGCCTGCCGTGCGTAGCGGCAAATTGACCTTACAGCATCGGCTTCGCCGACCGACACATGTGCCGAGCCTACCTCTATGCGGTCAACATTGATGTCACCGAGCAGCATCCTTGCTATCATGAGCTTCTCGTGTGGCAGAAATGACACACCGCTTGTCTGCTCACCGTCACGCAGAGTGCTGTCCATTATCTCAATATTTGGCGGAATACGTGTATAAGCTGCCTTTATGCGTTTGTCCTTTCCCATTTCTCGATAACATCTTTGTGAGCCAGCAGATAATCTATATCATCTATCCCGTTCATCAGACAGTGTTTCTTATATCCGTTGATGTCAAAATGCTCACCGCTGCCGGTGGCCATATTCATGACGGTCTGCGCCGGCAAGTCCACCCTTACTTTTGTCTTTGGGTCGGCGCTTATGCTGGCGAAAAGTTCAGCCAGAAAATTCTCTGACACAACTACAGGCAACACGAAGTTGTTCAGTTCGTTATTTTTATGGATATCTGCGAAAAAACTGCTTATCACTACTCTGAATCCGTAGCCGGCAATAGCCCATGCCGCATGCTCGCGGCTTGACCCACAACCGAAGTTCTTGCCTGCCACGAGAATCTCTCCTCCGTATCTCGGATCGTTAAGCACAAAATCAGCTTTGGGGTTACCGTTCTCGTCATAACGCCAATCTCGGAACAAATGCTCACCGAAACCTTCTCTGCCGGTAGATTTCAAAAAACGTGCCGGTACTATCTGGTCGGTGTCTACGTTCTCAAGCGGCAACGGGACGCACGTGCTTAAAATAACATCAAATTTATGTCTGTTCATAAAAAAATAAAGTTCTCTTTAACAACATTACATCAACTCTCGTGGGTCAGTTATCTGTCCGGTAACTGCTGCTGCAGCTGCTACAAGCGGACTTGCCAGGATTGTACGCGCTCCGGCCCCCTGACGGCCTTCAAAATTACGGTTACTCGTCGATACGGCATACTTGCCTGCAGGTATCTTATCATCGTTCATGGCCAGACACGCCGAACATCCGGGCTGCCTTACTTCAAATCCTGCCGCGGCTAGTTCTTTATCAAGTCCTTCAGCACGAATCTGTCTTTCAACAGCCCACGAGCCCGGCACAAGCCATGCCGTGACACCTTCGGCACGTCTGCGTCCGCGCACTATGGACGCAAAGGCCCGGAAGTCTTCTATGCGTCCGTTGGTACACGCTCCCAGAAACACATAATCTATCTTATGCCCGATAAGTTTCTGTCCCGGACTGAAGCCCATATATTTCAATGCCTTCATGAATGAAGTCCTGCTGCTTTCATCAACCGTATCCGGCATTGGTACCGACTCAGATATACCTATACCCATGCCGGGATTGGTGCCGTAAGTGATACGCGGCTCTATATCGGCAGCATCAAACGACAATTCACAGTCAAACACGGCATCATGCCCGCTTGCAAGTGTACGCCAATATGCCACGGCCTTGTCCCATTCTTCACCCTTTGGTGCATAGGCGCGATGTTTCAGATAATCAAATGTTGTGTTATCAGGAGCGACAAGACCGCCTCGCGCACCCATTTCTATGGAGAGATTACACAAAGTCAGCCTTCCCTCCATGCTCATTTCACGCACGGCCCTGCCTGCATATTCTACAAAATATCCCGTAGCTCCGGCTGTAGTCAACTTTGACATCAGGTAAAGAGCTACGTCCTTAGCCGTTACTCCGGGGCCGAGAGAGCCGTTGATTGTTATGCGCATAGTTTTCGGTTTCTGCTGCAGTATGCACTGTGCAGCCATGACCATCTCGACCTCACTCGTGCCAATACCGAACGCCACTGCGCCCATTGCACCGTGGGTACTGGTGTGAGAGTCGCCGCATACGATTGTCATACCCGGTAAAGAGAGTCCTTTCTCCGGACCAACCACGTGTATAATACCGTTGTCCGGATGCATCATTCCGTAATACGTCAGACCGAAATATTCGGCATTGGCCTTGAGAGTGTCCACCTGGAGGCGTGACACGTGGTCTGTTATGGTTTTGTCCTGGTCGTGCGTCGGGATGTTATGGTCAGGCATACAGAATATCCTCGAAGGTCTGAAACATTTCAGACCACGCTCGCGCAATCGTGAAAAAGCCTGAGGCGATGTAACCTCGTGACAGTACAGACGGTCGATGTATAATTGGGTTGGCCCGTCAGGTATAACCTGCACCACATGCCTGTCCCAAATCTTGTCAAAAAGAGTGTTCATATCATGGCTTTTATTTACTTAAACTTATTTATACAATCAATATATGCTTCGACAGATGCACTTACTATATCAGTGTTTGCTCCGAAACCATAATACATGTTGCCGTTATATTCCACCTGCATGTGTACTTTACCAATGTCATCCGAGCCCTTGCTTATTGCCTGTATAGTAAACTCTTTAAGAGTCATCTGCTTCTGTATGATTTTCTTCAATGCCCTTATTGCCGCATCCACCGGGCCGTTGCCCGTCGACGCCTCCTCAAACTTCTGTCCGGATATGTCAAGACCTATGCTTGCCACGCTCTTGACACCCATACCGGTGGTAACCTGCAGAAAATCTAGTTTTACGGCATGAGCCTCGGCGCGGTCTGTCCCTGCCAGCATAAGAATGTCATCATCGTTGATTTCCTTCTTCTTGTCGGCCAGTTTAAGAAAG
>CALNFG010000061.1 GCA_939792625.1 uncultured Prevotella sp. | reverse complement strand
TCTCGGTCACGATGTTGCGGTCTTCGCCTATGAAGGCGTTGATGATGCTGCTCTTGCCCACGTTGGGACGGCCCACAACGGCGAAGCGGGGGATGCCGTCCTCAAGCAGTTCGCCGCTGTCGCCCTTGAGCTTCGACACCACGATGTCGAGCAAGTCGCCCGTTCCGCTGCCGCTCATGCTGCTCACGCAGATGGGGTCTCCAAGCCCCAGCTTGTAAAACTCGGCAGCGTCGTACTGCATACCGATGTTGTCCACCTTGTTGACAACGAGCAACACGGGCAGTTTGGTGCGGCGGAGGATGGCTGCAACGTCCTCGTCGAGGTCGGTCACTCCCGTGCCGACGTCAACGAGGAACAGCACGAGGTCGGCCTCCTCGGTGGCCACGATGACCTGCTTACGTATCTCCTCCTCGAATATGTCGTCAGACTTTACGACCCATCCGCCGGTGTCAACGACGGAAAACTCGCGCCCGTTCCAGTCGCACTTGCCGTATTGGCGGTCGCGCGTGGTGCCGGCCACATCGCTGACGATGGCCTGGCGCGACTTGGTAAGGCGGTTGAAAAGCGTAGACTTGCCCACGTTCGGGCGGCCTACTATCGCTACTAAATTTGCCATAGTTTATTTAATTAAGAGTCAGCAGGCGGACGGCAGGAAAGCAAACATTTCTCCGTTTCCGCCCGGCAGCTCATGAATTTTACTTACTTTCAGCAGAGCCCGGCAACAAGAACACACGAAAACATTTCATTCAACAGGAATTTCCGTTTCATGCCACCCGGCTCTCAACCCGACACTCACTCCGGATTGTACCCGAAGTTGTCAAGCTCGCGCTTCGAGCTGCGCCAGTCTTTGTCCACCTTGACGTAAGTCTCGAGATAAATAGGCTTGCCGAAAAACTTCTCCAAAGACTTGCGCGCCTCGGTACTCATCTTCTTCAGCGCATAGCCCTGATGCCCTATGATGATACCCTTCTGAGAGTCGCGCTCCACGTAAATCACGGCCCTTATGTGTATGTGGCGTTCGTCCTCCTTGAACGACTGCACGCTTACTTCCACCGAGTAGGGTATCTCCTTGTCGTAATACAGCAGGATTTTCTCCCTTATAATCTCGCTCACGAAAAACCGCGCAGGCTTGTCCGTCAGCTGGTCTTTGTCGAAGTAAGGCGGCGAGTCGGGCAGAAGCTCCCTGATGCGCCTGAGCAGCAGGTCCGTGCCGAACTTGTTCTTGGCCGATATGGGCAGAATTTCGGCATCGGGCAGCAGTTCGTGCCAGCGCTCCACGAGGGTGCAGAGCGTCTGCTGGTCGCTCTCGTCAATCTTGTTGATGAGCAGCAGCACGGGTATTGTCATCTTCCTGACTTTCTCGAGAAAGTCGGCGTTCTTCTCCGGATTCTCCACCACGTCGGTGACGTAGAGTAGCACGTCGGCATCTTTCAGCGCCGACTCAGAGAAGGCCAGCATCGATTCCTGCAGCTTGTAGTTGGGCTTCAGCACGCCCGGCGTGTCGGAGAATACTATCTGCATGTCGTCGGTGTTGACTATGCCCATGATTCTGTGGCGCGTGGTCTGCGCCTTAAACGTGGCTATGCTTATGCGTTCGCCCACGAGCTGGTTCATCAGCGTAGACTTGCCCACATTCGGGTTGCCCACTATGTTTACGAATCCTGCCTTGTGCATTTATGTTTTTTGTTTGGTGCGTCGTGCCCGGCCGCGGCGCGTACACGGCGAATGTAATAAAGTGTGCAAATATACTGATTTTTTTCCTTTCAGGCAACAGTGCGCGGCCTGTCCGGAATTAAAACAAGACAAAAAGATGTTAAATCGGCCGTTTCTTTTTAACATCAAAACGCCGGGAAAGCCGTCATTCTGAAATTTTCCGCTTACGGCCGGAAATACGCCATTTTTAAAGCCTCAACGTAACCGTCTGTCTTTCAGGCAAATATGTCCGATTACACTCTTACGGGCAAAAAAGCGCCGTGCGAAAGCTTACCTCTTGCGATGCGAAAGCTTACCTTTTGCACAATGAAAGACGGCTTATTGCACGGCAAAAGGCAGCCTTTTGTCCCCGCACAAAGCCTCCGGAACGTGCGAAATGCCGAAACTCCTGTATGCGACAGCCTGTTCGCAACGTTACAAGCAGCTGCTACAAACGCATGCGGCTCTGTTTCACGGAAAAACCAAATGTTAAACAAAAGCATGCGGAATGCGCTCAAATAATAAAAAAACAAAAATTAAAAAACAATAAAAACTCAGCCCCGACGTTTATCTGACAAGAGCAAGTACTGAATAACGGCAACGCAAAAAAGTAAAAGATAAGGAGATTATGAAAAACCTGCTTTGGATATTGACAGTGCTTACGACATTCGCCTCGTGCGGACTTGACCCGCGTCCGCTCGTACCCGAAGACTTCGAGACCGACGAAGAAACGGCCCTGCGCCTGAAATACACAGAACTGCTGCGGGGCAAATGGCAGAATTCCGACACAACAGAAAACAGCCGGATGTATGAATACATAAAGTTCTCAGACGACGCCCGTGCCGTACACATAGCACGCATCGAACTGCGCAACTACGTCAGCAAAAATCCGGACGGCAGCGAGACCTGCCACCCTGACTGGGAACTGATAATGAACGACACGCTCACCGGGCGCTGGTATTTTACCGTAGGCGACAACGACACCCTGCTCAACGTGCCCGGCTGCTCGGGCCGGCTGCAACTCGTAAACGACAGTCTGCTCAAGATAAACCTCCGCATATTCAACGAACTCAGGAAAATAAAGCAACAGCCGGACCTGTAAAGCCGCAACGCAACCGGCTAAAGGCTGTCACACCGCCAAGAAAAAGCAAGGGTAAGGACACGGCTTGCACATGCCGCCCTTACCCTTTCGTCAAATTATCTTACTTATGTAAAAGGTTTATGCAAACAGACATCAACAGACGTCATACAAATAAGCATATTCACACCATCGTGTTTACTTCACCACGTACTTCCTGCCGCCTTTCACATAAACGCCCTTTGCAAGACCGTCAAGACTGCCGTCGGTCCTGACCAGACGTCCGTCAAGAGTGTAAACATTGTTGTCGTCCGTACGTCCGGCGTTGTCAGTCACCGCTGAAGACATGCCGGTAGCCTGTCCTTCGTCTATGGTCACATTCATTATCTGCAGATAAGAGAATCCTTCGGCCGGATAAGGACTTGCCAGATGCAGCCCTATACACTTTACTCCGTCAATGCCGGCAGGCAGATTTACCTCATATTCAGATATACCGTATTTATCGTCATCGACAACAGGTTTCAGAATGATTTCTCCGAACTCTTCATGTCCGGTCATAACGTTGTTGTTGCCAACGGTCAGTTTGAGAGTCTCATCAGTAGTGCAGCGCACGGTCAGCTTCATGCAATATTGCTTTTTGGCATCAAAGGCAAGAGGAGGCGTCACGAGCCACTCGTCAGCATCGTTGCCCGGATTATCAATACCCGGATTTATGATATACTCGGCACAAGGCGTGGCGTCGCCGAACTGATAATAGCCCCATTCTGAAGAATAATTCCAGCTATACTTGTCATCGTTGCCGTCATAAGCCATCCATTGGTTCTCAAAGTAAGACAGATTAGAAAAGTCTTGCGTCACAGGCAGGTCAAGAGCGTCGCCCAAGACATAAGCCTCACTCGCATCAGCCGCGGTTTCGCCGTAGGCATTACAAGCGTAAATCACGTAAGTGTAACGTCCGAGACGGCCTATCGAAGTGTCCGTGAACGTTGTCTCGGTAAGACCTTCGGCAACAGTCTTGTTGTCAGGCATGCGCACAATCCTGTACGTCAGTCCGTCCTCAGAGAAATATCCTCCGTTGAAACCCTTTGTCGGCGCCGTCCATGACAATATTGCCGAGGCGCACGCGTCACCCACTGTAAACCGGATATTGCCTACCTTATCGGGCATGTCGTTACCGATAAACGAGAATACACGCGCCTTACCGCCGTTGCCAAGGGCATTGGTGGCATAGACAACATACTCATACTCGCCATCTTCAGTCACACTCTCATCATCATATTCCGTGGCATATCCGGGCAATGTGGCTATCACCTCACCGTTACGCTCTATGACAATACCGGTCAGACCATTGGTAAGAACTTCACCGCCAAACGTAGTCTCAGGCAAAGTCCAGCTGAGACTTGCACTCCTTGCGCCATTCGTACCCGGCACGACAGTCAGATCGGAGGGAGCCGCCGGTGCGTCATCACCACCTTCGGCAAACGGGATATACATAGCCATGAACGTTGCCCCGCTGCCTATTTTTCCGAGATTCTCGATTGCGACCTCGTCCGAATGTACATCTATGCACAGCATGTAAGCCTCACGTGCCCCGTCATAATCATAAGAATTGGCAGCCCAATAGAGTTTGCCCGTAGAATGGTCGAACTCCATTGTCTGGTTGTACATCAGTCCGCCGAAACCGGTCTCAACGACTTTCTCTAACGAGCCGTCATCCATGTTTACCCTGTACAGCACACCGTCGTTGGCACCAACGGCATACACAGTTCCGTCATAATCGGCAGCTATCACTCCGACGGTTGTCTGCAGAGTGACCTTTTTGGTCATAATGCCATTCGTCAGATTCACCTCATAAATAGCAGACTCTCCCTGACTGAAGCCCACGGCATACATGACATTCGCATTGTAGTCGTAAGTCATGTCCTGAGGCTTGAACGAAGCGCCCATCTGCTCAAGACCTTCCGTGCCAAGTGCGGTATACCGTCCCGAAGCGACATTATATGAAATGAAGCTGCCGTTCTGCGCTCCTGCTATGGGATTGTATTCGTATTCGTAAGCATAAAACATGTCGTCTACACAAGCTCCGGCATAAATACTTTTCTCGTCACCGTACGGATATATTATCTCAGCCTTATCCAGCTCATCAAGATAGAAACTGCCGAATCCGTAAGAGCCGTCGGCTATCACTCCGTTATAATTGAAGTAACCATAAACCTTGCGGTGGGGCACTGTGCCGTCAGCCGCCTGCATGCCTGTTGCAGTAAGCATCAAAGCCGCGAATGTTGAAAATAAAAATCTTTTCATAGTGGTACTTTTTTAAGAATTAATAAAAAATATGATGATTATCTTACCACGAATTTGTATGTGGCCGGACCCCGTCTCACCATGTACATGCCACTACCCGGACTGACTACCACACGGTTTTCCGAAGAAGTACACATCACACGGCCGTCGGCCGCCACTATCTGAACATACTCATTAAAGGGATTATCCACACATACGGTACCGCCCTCGATGCTTACGAAGGGCTCGCTGACACCGGCTGAAGAGATACCGACCGTCTCTTTCTTGAAATCAAATGTTATCACGCCATCCACTTCACGGATATTGGTCACCGGACAGCCTACATTCTCAGTTGAGGTATGCCAGAAGGCTGAAGGAGAAGAACTGTCCGTAAAAGACGTATTACCGCCTGTCCCGGGGAACGGGTCTCCTGCTTTCGTATCGTCTGACGCCATATTATCTGCCGGAACGAGAGATACGTGTGCATAACCGGACGAAGTGGTGTTGACCCTGTTTCCGGCCCACAGTGACGGTATATAATGTATATGCGAGATTATCAGTCCGTGCCCGTCAAGACCTTTATCCCACCCTGTCTGCTGACGGTTTTCAAGTGTGTAATACTCATTATTGTCAGTTCCGCACACTATGAAATACGCCTCGTTGCATTCGGAAAGCGGACGTAAGGCAAGACCTTCCGCGGGAGCATCCAGCACAACCGGCTCGAGCCAGCCTACCGTAAATTTATCCATCGCCGTGTAACCGGCGGGAGTACGGCTATCGTCATTATACAGTCCGAGATCCATCACGTCCCAGTTAAGCATGCCGGTCATCCCCGAATATACAGGGTCATAAATATCCGGCAGCCCCAGTATGTGGCTGAACTCATGACAGAAAGTTCCTATACCGTCGATATCATCACCCTCATACCCTTTCAGCTCACACGAACACGCCGCCTGAGACAGATACAGACCGTCGTACATGTTCCAGCTTTCATAGGTCAGGTCGACAGCCTGCGGCCATACAGTCTCTTCGTTTCCACCCTGCGCCTGTCCGTAACCGGCGTACACAACGAAAACAAAATCAACATAACCGTCGCCATTATAGTCGTATTTTGAGAAATCGGCACCGGCCGTGACGTCTGCCGCATTACAGGCATCAATCATCAGTTCTGCCGCTTTCTCGTCATAACCGTAGTAAGCCATGTCATGAGGCAGATCGACCGGACCTACGACATCGAACGTCGGCACAAACTTACCGTCGGACTGTGTCTTAAAATAATTCCTTATACTTCCCGACGAATAAGGTCCTGAATAATTCTCGTCGTTTGCCATGCGGTCGTAAACATCGCGTATATCGTCACGGGAGAACTTCCTGTCCGTAAACTGTGCCAGAATTATAATGCCGCGAATCTCACCCGTTGTAGGGAATGTCTTTTTGATTTCACCGGGCATCACACGCCTCATCGCATGCTCTTTCTTCATTTTTACTTCACCGGCCAGACTGCGCCTTATCGCCGACCGGTCAAGTGTTTTTACGAATGTGCGTTCTTTCATGCCACGCATATCCACATTATGGGCCACCATACCCGCAGCCGACACACGGCCCGCGGCATCGGGCACAGCGTATCTCAACGCGCGCCCGGCGTCGGGCAACAACGCCAGACCGTCTTCACTCTCATAAAAATGGAAATGTTCGTCACCACGTAAATATACTGCAAGGCGCGTACCGTCGGGCTGACGATAAACAATCTTACCAGGATAAGCCGGTGCCGACCATGATGCCATACTACACAATAACAACAGGCATGAAGCGATGAGCTGTCTGAAATTTAAGACCATAGACAAATAAATTTAAAGAATTTGCTTTTTTGCAAAAATATCACAAATAAAGCATACACAACTAACAAAACACGCCTTAACATCTTACCATTCATGAAATGTTACAAAAAAACATGCGTTTTATTACTTTTCACACTTGAATGTTTGCCGTTTTCAGTATTTTTGCACGTATCATCGAGTTAACAGAAACAAAAAACACACGACCAAAAAGCCCATGCAACCTAAAAAAACAATACTCACACTCGTAATCATTCTCTATTCTTTCGCTGCGGCACACGCATCAATGAGAGCCAGCACGCCTGCCGAAAGAGTAAAAGCACAAGCTGACAGATACTATGCATCGGGGGCCTACCCTATGGCACTCACATATTACATAAAAGGTATGGAAGCAGCCGAAAGCGAGAAAAACAAGCGCATATACATGGCTTGTATAGGAAACATCGCCAACATATATGAAACGCTGGGCGACTATGAGTCAAACCTCTTCTATCTGCTCAAAGGCTATGACATGTCGAAGAATCTTGGAGACAACGACCTCAGAAACAAATACCTTATAAATATAGTGTCGGCATACTGTCATCTCGGCAACGTGAACAAGGCGAAGGAATTTTTCAGAATATCGCAAAAAGCAACCGGAAGCAAAGACCAAAAAGCATGGAAATATTTTCTGATATATAACTCGGCACGCATAAAACAGGCCGAAGGCAAATATGAAGCTGCGGTGAAAGAACATCTGTACGCCATGGACTTTGCCAAGAAAAACAAGTTTGACGATGTATACATTCTGTACCAGGAATGTGAGATAGGCAACATTTACGTGAAATCAGGCAATTATGCGGAAGCTATAAAATGTGGAGAGAAGTGTGTGGAAATGTCGGGCGCGACAGGCAACGCCGAGATGCTTGTCAACGCTTACTCCATATTGTCGAAAGCTTACACCGGAACGGGACAGAATGATTCTGCACAGAAATACAGAAACATATACCTCGAAATGTACGACTCCATATTTCATGCAAACGGGCTCAACAAGGCTAAAGGCAGGCTTAAAGAATATGAGAACAGGAAAAACAACGAAGCGATAAGCCTGCTTACGTCAAGGATAAGCACGCAGACTCTTGTCATAATACTGGTTTCGGGGCTATTCGCCGTATCAATAGCACTGGTAATAATACTCATACGCAAAAACCACAACCTGAGAAACGTGCAACGGCTGCTTATCGCAAGAAACAACGACCTGATGAAATCTGACGAGAACAACAAAATAATGATGTCTTACGGAGAAGAGGCCGCACAACTGCCTGAAGATGAAAGCGGAACAGGCGATGACTGCCGGGAAATGACCACAGAGCAGGCCAACGCCCTGCTGACCAAGATAATAGAACTGACCAACGACATCCGAACCATATCCGACCCCGACCTCAATCTTAAAACCATTGCCGACATGACGGGCTCAAACACCAAATACGTATCATTCGTCATAAACAAGACTTACAACAAGAACTTCAGGACATTCATAAATGAGAAGCGCATAAGAGAGGCATGCAGGATGCTTGCCGACACCGAACACTACGGCAACAAAACAATACAGGCCATATATGAAGAGGTGGGCTACACTAACGCGGTCAGCTTCATACGGGCATTCAAAAAAATCAACGGCATGACACCGGCCATGTACAAAAAACTTGCCACGGAAAAAGCCAGACACAACAGCATGTAGAGAGCGTCTGCATGACAAAGCCGCCGTAAATTGCAGTCCGCCAACCCTGCAACCGGTGTATGCGGATTAAGAACAAGAATAGCGCAAAATGATGTTAAAAGCGGCCGTTTCTTTTTAACATCAAAACTCTGAGAAGGCCGTCATTCTGAAATTTTCCGCTTACGGCCGGAAATACGCCATTTTTAAAGTCTCAACGTAACCATCTGTCTTTCAGGCAAATGCGTCCAATCACACTCTTACGGGCAAAAAAACGCCGTGCGAAAGCTTACCTCTTGCGATGCTGAAGGTTACCTTTTGCACAACGAAAGACGGCTTATTGCACGGCAAAAGACCGCCTTTTGTCACGCAGGAAAGGTGCCTGCGCCTGCGAAAGCCTCAATGACGCATCACGCAAAGCCCGTTCGCAGCATTTGGTGCAGCCACGCACACATCTCCACTCCCTGTTTTATATGAAAACGCCGTGTTAAATATCACGGAGCCGAAAGGCACGAAACGTTAAAAAAAATAAAGCCAGACACTGAAAAGATGTTTACCCGCAACGTGAAAAAAAACACCCCGCCATGCCTGAATAACATAAAACCGACGGGCATACAGCACAAGGCCGACATCACGGACAACAAAAAGGATGTACGAACACACCAAATTCATCGACATCACACCTTCAACAGGCACAAAAAGACGGACAAAGACCTATAAATGATAATTTTACGTACTTTTTGCGTAAAAATACCAAAATTTTACATCCCGTATTGAAAAAAAACGTATATTTGCCAAAAGAAGAGCGCTCTTTATCATACAGTCCGTGCCAATTCAACTATTGTCAGGCTGTACACATTTATTTATTACAAACCTTTAAACCACAAGCAGATGAAAAAGACATTTATCACAATGTGCCTCACAATGCTTGCCCTACAGTCACCAGCCGATGACACCAACCTGATAATCTACATGGCCAACGGCTCCCAACAGCAGACGTTTGGCTTGTCGGAAATCGGCAAGATTACGTTCGGTGACAGTGGATTCACCGTCAACACACAAGACGGTGGCGCAACACAATTCACGTTTGATGCCGTAAAATGTATCAAACTGTCTGAAATCACAACAGGCATCAACACGACAGCTATCAGCGAAAACTGTCTCAAGCCCTATTTCCGCAACGGCCTCTTGGGTGTCGACGGTTGGCAGACCGGCCGCAAAGCCAGAGCCACAGTATGCGACATAGGCGGAGCGACGGTAATCAGTGTAGACAACTGGGACGGCACACCCATCAACACGAGCGGTCTTACTGACGGAGTTTATATTTTCAACGCAGACAACAACACCATTAAATTCATAATACAATGAAAAAGCTTTTATCAACAATCATAATGGGCATCATCGGCATAACATCACTATTTGCCCAGACCAACCCCAACCGCGTCATCATAACCGACAAGACCGGCAACTCCAAAGGATTTCTGGCCGAACGAATCGACAGCATCTGGTTTGACAAGATAGAAGGCAGGATAGCCGCCGAAATAGAATTTTTCGGAATTAAATCGGGCAGCACCGGCGACACCGTATCGCTGGCCATAACACGCACCGAGGGATGCGAGGCGTTCCGCATAGACTGCCTTACTAAAAGCATGGCCGACATGCTGACAAGCGAAGACGCCATGGCCAGCTACATAGACAACAGCGACGCGGAGTATTACTGGCAGGACTTCACCAACGCAGACATGACGGGATATGAGCTGACACCCGACGTTGAATACAGCATCATCACCGTAGGCTATGACAAGTACGGCATTGCATGCGGCGCCGAAAGAGTAGACTTCCGCGCTCCCAAGAAAGAACTTGTCGGCGACTGCAGCATAAGTTACAACATAGACGAAGTGACCAGCGACAAGATAACCATAAGCTTCACCCCCGGCTCAGGCGTGGCAGGATATGCTGCATGCTCTTATCCGGCAGGCACGGCCGAAGAACAGTTTGCCATGATGGGCGGCATGTTCGGCTTCACCACACTCGGCGACATGATTAAGGCCTTCGGATTCAACAACACAGGTGCTGCCACCAACACGTGGGAGAACATGGACCCGGGCACAGACTATGAGATATACGTGCAGGCATGGGACGTCAACGGTACTTACGCCGACATGGTTATCATACCCGTAACCACGAAACGACTCGGCGGCGAAGGCGTGGCTGAAATGGAAATCACAATCGGCAACTTCGGCGGCAACGCCACCGACGGATACTGGCAGATAGTGACCTACACACCCAACGACCAGACATCAATGCACCGCGACATCATAATCGAGAAAGAAGGTTATGAGAGTGAATGGACCGAAGAGCGAATGATAGAATTTCTGAAGACAGACAATCCGATGGATCCGTACTGGAATCAGTTCGGAGTTGACGAAGCTTACTGGAACGTTGACCCCGAGACAGAATACATCGCATTCTCCATCGCACAGAACATCAACGGCGAATGGGGCCCGCTGGCAAGCAAGAGCTTCAAGACTCCCGCCGCTCCCGCCGCAGCATCAGGCGCAAAGAAAGAGGCAGGAAAACCGGCACGCATCATGAAGTCAAAGACCAACGGCAAGACTGCCATACCGATGATTCCGCTCAAGAAAGCCACTAAGACTGCTCCGGCACTCATCGCAAGATAAACGGCAGCCAACGTGAACACATATAAAAAGGAAAGAGAGGTAATCCTCTCTTTCCTTTTTTATATATCATAACAGCGCAAAGCGTTACCGCCGTCAAGCTGTCCGGACACGCCAAAGCGTTTCTTTCGCGATGCCGCCGGCCGTCAGTCTTTCAGAGAATAAGTTACGGTGGTGACAACGCGCAGCTTCTTTATGTAAGGCGTATTGCTGTCACGGTTTTCTATCGAGAACTGTCCCTGCCCGGCATTCAGTATCTTGTCAATCTTGCTGTCGCTGTTCTCGGCAAACTGGCGGGCTGTCTGCTCGGCGTTCTTTATCGCTTCCTGCATCATCTTAGGTTTCATTTCCTGAAACGACACATACTCATACGACACCCCGTTGCCATAACCGCCGTCGACCACGGCCACGCCCTGCTTCAGCAGTTCGCCCTGACGGGCGATGATAGAGCGCACAAGAGCAACGTTGCGCGACGTCACCGTGAGCGTGGAAGTTATGTTGTAGCGGTAGTTGCGCTTGGCCATGCTGTACTGGTCGGCGTTCAGGTCGATTACAACGGGCGCGTTTACGCTTATCTCATTGTCCTTTATGCCGTTCTGTTTCAGGAACGCTTTCACTTTTGCAGTTGTGGCGTTGATGCGGTTGTAGAGCTGCGGCAGGTCGTCACCCAGCTCTTTCGTCATTATGGGCCACGTCACCTTGTCCGCCTGCACCTCAC
>CALNFG010000060.1 GCA_939792625.1 uncultured Prevotella sp. | reverse complement strand
ATGATTTAGTTATAGATAAAGTGTTTGTTCATCCAACAGATTTGCGGATGAACCAGTTATGTTTTGCGAGCCGAAACATGACCTTTTATCATGTGAAAGATAAGCTTTTGTCAGCCGAAAGGCGTGCTTCCGCAGGGCATGACTGCCCGGGGTGCGGCTTCAGGCCATGCGGTGCCGCGTGTGCGGTCAGGCTTTGGCAAAATCAGGAAATATATGTCAAAGTGAAAGATTTTCACCGTTTTTCTGTCCTTCCGGATGACTTTCACGCGCGAGTGAAAGCCGTTGTGACATGACGTCGTTGCGGCGGAACTTTGTAATGAAACATGCAAAAAACCGGCTGAAATATGTAAGAAATACACTATTTTTTTGCACACAATTACCCTGTATGTGCAAAAAACAACACATTTTCATAAAAAAAACTTGCAAAGTTAAATAAAAATTCGTTCCTTTGCAGCGGTTTTTGAGATTCGAAATTATTTTTATAAACTTATTTAAAACATTACAATCATGTCAGAAATTGAATCAAAAGTAAAAGCTATCATCGTAGAGAAACTTGGTGTTGACGAAGCTGAGGTTAAGCCCGAAGCAAGTTTTACAAACGACCTCGGTGCCGACTCTCTCGACACGGTAGAGCTGATCATGGAGTTTGAGAAAGAGTTCAACATCTCCATACCTGACGACAAGGCAGAGACAATAGCAACAGTGGGCGATGCCGTAAAATACATCGAGGAGAACTTGAAATAATAACTTCCGATATAATTTAAATGGAATTAAAGAGAGTAGTGGTGACGGGTCTGGGCGCAGTGACGCCGGTGGGACTTAATGTCGAGGAGACATGGCAGAACCTCTTGGCCGGAGTAAGCGGCGCAGCACCCATCACACATTTTGACTGCTCCAAGTTCAAGACACAGTTCGCATGCGAGGTGAAAGGTCTCAATGTCAACGACTGGATAGACCGCAAGGAGGCCCGCAAGCTAGACCGCTACACACAGCTGGCCATGATAAGCGCAATGCAGGCCGTGAAAGACAGCGGAATGGACTTGGAGAATGAGGACAAGAACCGCATCGGAGTAATCTTCGGCGTGGGCATAGGCGGAATAAAGACCTTCGAGGACGAAGTGTCTTACTACGCGCTCAACAAGGAGAACGGCCCTAAGTTCAACCCGTTCTTCATACCGAAGATGATCAGCGACATAGCGGCCGGACATATCTCGATACATTACGGATTCCACGGCCCCAACTATGCCACCACTTCCGCCTGCGCTTCTTCGACCAACGCCATAGCCGACGCCTTCAACCTTATCCGTCTGGGTAAGGCCAACGTAATCGTCAGCGGCGGTGCCGAGGCTGCCATCTGCGCCTGCGGCGTGGGCGGATTCAACGCCATGCACGCCCTCTCGACACGCAACGACGAGCCTGCCAAAGCGTCGCGCCCGTTCAGCGCAAGCCGTGACGGCTTCGTGATGGCAGAGGGAGCAGGATGCCTCATCCTTGAAGAACTCGAACACGCGAAAGCACGCGGAGCGAAGATATATGCCGAAATGGTGGGCGAGGGAGCCAGCGGCGACGCCTATCACATAACGGCATCCCACCCGGAGGGACTGGGAGCAAAGCTCGTAATGCAGGCCGCACTCGACGACGCGGGACTGAAGCCCGAAGACATCGACTACATCAACGTACACGGTACGTCGACTCCGGTCGGCGACGTTTCTGAAGCCAAGGCCATAAAAGACGTATTCGGCGACGCAGCCTACAAGCTGAATATCAGCTCGACGAAGTCGATGACGGGTCACCTGCTCGGCGCAGCCGGCGCAGTGGAGGCCATGGTAAGCGTGCTGTCAGTGAAGAACGACATCGTGCCGCCCACGATCAACCACGACGAGGACGACAAGGACGAAGAGATAGACTATAATCTTAACTTCACTTTCAACAAGGCACAGAAGCGCACCGTGCGTGCCGCCATGAGCAACACTTTCGGCTTCGGCGGACACAACGCCTGCGTTATCTTCAAGAAATATGATGATTAATAATTTTATCGATAAAATAAAGCTCCCTTTCCGCAAGGAAAAGGAGCTTTATTCTTCTCTTTACGCCATAATAGGATTTTACCCTCACGACATCAGCCTGTACAAGCAGGCCCTGATGCACCGCAGCGTGACCCGCCGCAACGCCAAGGGCAAGCCCGTGAACAACGAGCGGCTCGAGTTTCTGGGCGACGCCATTCTCGACGCCATCGTGGGCGACATAGTATTCCGCCACTTTGAAGGCAAGCGCGAAGGCTTTCTTACCAGCACACGCAGCAAGATAGTGCAGCGCGAGACTCTCAACCGCCTGGCCCACGAAATAGGCGTAGGCCAGCTGATAAAGTCAAGCGGACACATGTCCTCTCATAACAGCTATATGGAAGGAAATGCGTTCGAGGCCCTTATCGGGGCCATGTACCTTGACCGCGGTTACGGCGCCTGCATGCGCTTCATGCAGGAGCGCATACTCTCGCAGCTCATCAATCTTGACAAGGTGGCGTACAAGGAGGTCAACTTCAAGAGCAAACTGATAGAGTGGTGCCAGAAGAACAGGGTGAAGCTCGACTTCGAGCTGGTGGAGCAGAAGCGCGACAGCGGCAACAGTCCGATGTTTGTCTACAAGGCCGTTATCGAGGGACTTGAAGGCGGACAGGGCGAGGGATACTCAAAGAAGGAGAGCCAGCAGGCGGCCAGCAAGATGGCGCTGCAGAGCCTGAGACGCAAGCCGCAGTTCATCGACGCCGTGTTTGCCGCCAAGACGGAGCGCACGAAGATGGAGGAGGAGCCCGTGCAGACGGTGCCCGACGTGGATGCCAGAGAAGATTTCATAATCTCTTCAGCCGGTGACAGACAGGCCGGCGCGCCCGCCGGCAACGTTGCCGCAGAAGGCACGGACGGGCCTGAAGCCGGCGTAAAGAAAGACATTGCGGACGTGACAGACGAGTTTGACCTGTCTGACATCAGGATTCTGCCCTCCGAGATGTCTAAAGAAGACATAATAGCGGCGGCAGAAGCCGAGGCGTTTAAATGATATTTTGAGGATTTATGAAGTTATGGTCCGCTCGTGCGGGCCATGATTTTTTTGTCACAGTACTATTTCTTCCAGTTCGGCAAAGTCGTCAATCACGCGGCAGGCCCCGGCTCTGACGAGGTCGTCGCGATGCCCGTTGCCGTAAGTTACGCCTACGGCATCGACGCCGGCGGCGACGGCCATGCCGATGTCGAACACGGTGTCGCCCACCACGATGGCGTCTTCAGGCTCCATGCCGTTGTCGGCCAGCGTCTTCAGCACCATGTCGGGGGCAGGCTTGGCGCGGGTCACGTCGCCGGCACTCAGTATGTAAGGTATGTACGGGGCAAGCCCCATGGTGTCGACAAACTCGGTGAGCGAGCGGCGCAGACGGCTGCTGGCGATGGTGACGAGCAGTCCGGCGGAACTCATGCGGCGTATTGTCTCCGCCACGTGGGGAAACTCTGTCACGGCGCCCGGCCTGTTGTTGCGGTCGAACAGACGGCGGTAGGTGGCCTCGCAGAGGCTGCCCGTGGCGTCGTCCATGGGTATCAGGCCGGTGAATGTCTGCTTCAGCGGCAGGCCGATCATGGCTGCACACTCGTCGTCGGTACGCGCGGGCAGACCGAGTTCGGCAATGGTCTGCTGCATGGTTGTCACGATAAGGCCGCGCGTGTCGCCTATCGTGCCGTCAAAGTCGAGGATGACGGCCTTGTATTTTCTTTCTGTCATATTGTTGTTTTGTCGTTGTGAGATATGTCTGATGCCGGCATGTGTTTACGTTCCGGGCTTCATCATGACCACGGCAATGGTGTTGAGCCTCAGGTAATCTTCAGACATGTACATCAGTCCGCCGTACGGATTGTCCGTGCCCCATGAGTTTTTGCACACGTAGTAGCGCCGTCCGCGCGAGTCGCGGGCCGTGCCTATCAGTGCCATGCAGTGGTCGTCGGTCACGTCGAACGTCTCGAAGGCTTTCTGCCGTGCGGCCTGTGTGGGCGCCGGCGAGCCTTCGGGCAGGCGTGCCACGCCGTCGGCAAACGAGAATCCGTCGTTGCTCACGTCGCCCTCCCAGCACACGGCGCGGCCCGAGCGCAGGGCTGTCTCGACGCGGCTCACGAGCGTGTCCACGGGCACGTTGTAGAAGCGGCAGCCGTCTCTGTTGGCCGGCAGGTCGAGTGTGATGTCCGTGTAGAACGGTCGGTGGGTGTAGCTGGTCACTGCCATGTATGCCGACGGTGCCGACACGCTGGCGGCAAACTGCTGCGGTGTGTACTCCATGCCGTACATCCACACGCGGCCCGGCATGGGGTTGATAGTGGTGTCTAACATGTATTCCATGTCGTTTCTCAGTCCGCCGATACCTCCGCGGCGGCGCGTGTCGAGGTCGGCCAGTGACGTCAGCTTGCGGCACAGCGCGTTGTAGTTACATTCGGAGCGGTAAGCGTCGTAGGGCATGGCTCCGTAGTCGGCCATGAGGCGCAGCGTCAGCGGGGCCACGCCGTCGGCAGACACCTGTGCGGCGCCCTGCGTGAGATAGCGCCGCTCGGTCAGTTCGGCCAGAGCCGCCCGCGCCACGTAGTGCGGTGACAGATTGACCGAGTCGCCCTGCATCAGCCGGTCGGTCTCGATTGTGGCCAGCATGCCGTAGACCCAGCACAGCGGACTGTTCCCCTGGTCTTTCACGGGTGTTGTCTTGTTGAGGGTTTCTATTTTGAACGTCTCTTTTACGGCCGGTCCGCTGCCGCACGAGCATGACAGTGCGGCGGCCGTGAGCATGACGGCTAATGTTTTCATGGGCGCAAATTTACGGAAAAAGGAGTAAACACGGAAAGGGCAGTTTGAAAAAATCGTTGCCGCGCGTAAGCCCGTCCGCGGTCTGTGCCGGCATGTGCGGCTTTGCATGAGGCGGTGTTTTGCCTCGTGAAAGACAAGCTTTCGCAAGGCAAAAGACAAGGTTTTGCGCGGTAAAAGGTTAGCTTTGGGCATGGCGCTGACTGTCAGTGCTTTACGTTATGCTCAGCGGAAATATTCGCGCAGCTGTGCCGCCAGTGCCGCGAGAGCTTCGGGGTCGCCGTTGCCGTAGCGCTGCCATACGTCGCGGCATGCCTCGGCAAGTGGCGTGTCGGGCAGCTGCCGGCCATGCAGGTAAGGGTCGCATGCCTGGAAACATTCGAGCATCTCCACCACGCATGCCGGTCTGAGGCGCATCTCGCGGGCCAGTGCCGCCACTTCGGGCGTGGCCGCAATCATCGTGGCGGGCGTCAGCCGGAAGTACAGGTCGAGTGCCATTATCAGCATGACGGGCTTCAGGTCGTCGCGTCCGGCGAGCGGGCGGAAGTCGCTCTCGAAGGTCTCGCGCATTTCCACACCGTCGTAAAACAGTCCGCCGCTGCTGAATCCGCTCATGCTCCGCAGCGTGTTGACGTCGCGCGTCAGCCGTCTCGTGTTGTCTTTATACTTGTCGAAGAGGCGCACAAGCGCCGGTGTGTCGGGGCGGCGCAGGCGGAACATCTGGGCATAAAGCGTCTTCGGCGGTATGTGCAGCTCAAGGGCAAGCTCCACCATCTCGCGCGAGTACATCGGCTTCACGCCCTCCGGCCGCCGCAGGTACAGCCTGAGCAGCGGCAGCCAGCATTCGTCTGTCCATAATGGATGTATCGTCATAACTGCTATCGGCTTTTGTGAATAATGCAAAAATAATAACAATCGGGCTAACTGCCAAAAAATAATGGGAGAAACTGGGAGGACTGAGAGGGCTGGGAGGAGCTGAGAGGAGCTGGGAAGGACTGAGAGAACTGGGAGGACTGAGAGAACTGGGAAGGACTGAGAAGAACTGGGAGGAACTGGGAGAGCAAACCCGCGAGTCAGTTGGCTTGGCACATTTCTCCCAGTTCTTCCCAGTTCTCTCAGCTCCTCTCAGTCCCTCTCAGTCCCTCCCAGCTCTTCCCAGCCCTCCCTCCTAATTAAAAAAAACTAAAATATTACCATATTAGAAAAGTTTGACTTAAATTTGCACGGTCAACATCTGATTGAATCAAGATGAGCATAACAAGCATAGCAAGAAACTTCTTCGCCCCGCGGATGAAAGAGCTTGAGCGCCATGCCACCGGAGGTCTCGCGATGCAGGCCGAAGTGCTGGAATATCTCACGGACAACGCGAAGAGTACAGAATACGGACGCCGGCACATATTCGGCAACATAAAGTCGTACGAAAGCTTCGCGGCAAACGTGCCGCTCAATACTTACGACGACCTGAAAGACAGCATTGACCGCATGCGCCACGGCGAAGCCAACGTGTTGTGGCCCGGCGTGGTGAAATGGTATGCCAAGTCGTCGGGCACTACCAACGACAAGAGCAAGTTCATACCCGTAAGCCGTGAAGGTCTGCACCACATGCACTATCAGGGCGGCAAGGACGCCGTGGCAATGTATCTTGGCAACAACCCGGAAAGCCGCATGTTCGACGGACGCGGGCTCATTCTTGGCGGCAGCCACTCGCCCAATTACGACCTGCCGGGAAGTCTCGTGGGCGACCTCAGCGCAATACTGATAGAGAACATCAACCCGCTGGTCAACCTCGTGCGGGTGCCGCGCAAAGAGACGGCACTGCTCAGCGACTTCGAACTGAAACGTGACCGCATAGCGCGGGAAACGGTTAACAAGAACGTGACCAACCTGAGCGGAGTGCCCTCGTGGATGCTCTCGGTGCTGACGCGGGTGCTTGAGCTGACCGGTAAGAGACATATTGAAGAAGTGTGGCCCGGCATAGAGGTGTTCTTCCACGGCGGAGTGGCCTTCACGCCGTACCGCAAGCAGTACGAACAGCTTATCACGTCGAAGCGTATGCACTACATGGAGACGTACAATGCCAGCGAGGGCTTCTTCGGACTGCAGAGCAGCCCGTCAGACCCCGCACTGCTGCTGATGCTCGACTATGCCGTGTTCTACGAGTTCATACCCATGGAGGAGTTCGGCAAGGAGCATCCCTCGGTGGTGCCTCTCGAGGGCGTCAGGACGGGAGTCAACTATGCCCTGGTGATAACGACGCCCTGCGGACTGTGGCGGTACATCATAGGCGACACCGTGCGCTTCACGTCAACCAACCCGTACAAGTTCGTCATAACAGGCCGCACGAAGAGCTTCATCAACGCCTTCGGCGAAGAACTCATCGTTGACAACGCCGAGCAGGGACTGGCCGAGGCATGCCGCAGGACGGGCGCTGAAGTCAGCGAGTACACGGCCGCTCCCGTGTTCATGGACGACGAGGGCAAGTGCCGCCACCAGTGGCTCGTCGAATTTGCCAAAGAGCCCGACAGTCTTGACGACTTTGCCTCCATACTTGACCGCAGGCTGCAGGAAGTGAACAGCGACTATGAGGCAAAACGCAGCAAGGACATCACCCTGCAGCATCTCGAGATAATAAAGGCGCGGCCGGGACTGTTCAACGACTGGCTGAAGTCGAAGGGCAAGCTGGGCGGGCAGCACAAGGTGCCCCGGCTGAGCAACAACCGCGACATAATGGAACAACTGCTAAGGCTCAACAACGTCAAGAATGAAGACTGACAACATAATAAAGTCCGCGGCTGCGCTGCTGACGGCTCTCGGGCGTATCTGCCACCGGCGGCCGGCAATGCTGCTGGCTGCCGTGACGGTGGTCACGGCCGTGGCGTCGTGCGCCAAGATGGGCCAGCCCGACGGCGGATGGTATGACGAGACGCCGCCGGTAATCGTCAGGACCACTCCGCAGGACAAGGGCGTCAACGTGAGCCAGCGGAAAATCAACATATATTTCGACGAATACATACAGGTGGACAACCCCACCGAGAAGGTTGTCATATCGCCGCCGCAGATAGAGCAGGCCGAGATACAGGCCTCGGGCAAGAAGATTGAGGTAGAGCTGAAAGACTCGCTCAAGCCGAACACTACGTACACAGTGGACTTCTCAGACGCCATTACCGACAACAACGAGAGCAACCCTATGGGCAACTATACATACACGTTCTCCACGGGAGACCACATCGACACGCTCGAAGTGGCCGGCTATGTGCTTGACGCGCAAAACCTCGAGCCCATCAAGGGCATACTTGTCGGCCTTTACAGCAATCTGAGCGACACGGCCTTCACAAAGGAGCCCATGCTCCGGGTGTCGCGCACGGACAGCCGCGGCAAGTTCATCATAAAGGGCATAGCCGCCGGCAGCTACCGGATATACGCCCTGCAGGATGCCGACAACAACTACGTGTTCAACCAGAAGAGCGAGCAGATAGCCTATTCGCACGACGTGATAGAGCCGACATTCAAGCCCGACATACGTCAGGACACTCTCTGGCTCGACTCGCTGCACATACAGTCGATAGCGCGTGTGCCGTACACCCACTTCCTGCCCGACGACATCGCCATGCGAGCGTTCACCGAGACGCAGACAGACCGCTACCTGGTGAAAAGCGAGCGTGCCGAGCCCGACCGCTTCACCCTGTACTTCAGCTACGGCGACAGTGTGCCGCCCGAGGTCAGAGGGCTCAACTTCAACAGCGACAGCGCCTTTGTCATGGAGTATACGGAGAAGATGGACACGCTTACCTACTGGCTGCGCGACACCATGCTGATAAACCGGGACACGCTGCGCGTTGAACTGAAATACATGGCCACCGACACGCTTGGCGTGCTTCGCCTCCGGACCGACACCGTCGACATGCTGCCGCGAGTGTCATACGAGGAGAGAATGAAGCAGAAGGAAAAAGATTATGAAGACTGGAAGAAGAAGCAGGACAGGGCCAAGAAGCGCGGCAGAAAGTATGAGGAAACCATGCCTCCGGTGCTGCTCGAGCCGGATTACCGTGTGGAATCCGAGCCTGACCCCGACAAGAACATCATCATCGAGATGCCCGTGCCGCTGATTGCGGCCGACACTTCGCGCATACATCTTTACTCGAAGCACGACACACTGTGGTACAACTCGCCGTACGTGCTGCGCCACAAGGACGGCAAACTGCGTACTTACGAGCTGCTGGGCGAGTGGAGACCGGGCATAGAGTACAGCCTTGAGATTGACACGATGGCCTTTACGGACATTTACGGGAAAGTGTCGGCTCCGTACAAGACGGGCTTTAAAATAAAAACGGAAGACTCTTACGCCAGCGTGCTGGTCGACATAACGGGCATGGCCGACACCACCGTGGTGGCACAACTGCTCAACAAGTCTGACGAAGTGGTGAAGGAGGTAAGCACTGGCAACGGCCGGGCAGAGTTCTTCTACGTGGCGCCGGGCACTTACTACATGCGTATGTTCATCGACTCCAACGGCAACGGCAAATGGGACACGGGCGAATACGCCGCCGACAGGCAGCCCGAAACCACCTATTATTATCCTGAGAAGATAGAGTGTAAGGCCAAATGGGACATGACGCTGACGTGGAATCCCCTGTCGAGACCTCTCTTCCGGCAGAAGCCGGCTGAGATAACGAAACAGAAACCGGAAAAGGAAAAGACCATAAAGCGCCGCAACCTGGAGCGTGCCCAGAAGCTTGGCATACCTTATCCGGGCATCTGACACAGCATAAACAACAAGACAACGATATGAGACATCTGAAAATCTTCATGCTCACGGCCGTGGCTCTGGTCATGGCGGGCACGGCCGCAGCCCAGTGCAATTTCAGGAACACGGCCTTCAAGTCGGGCGAGTTCCTGTCGTACAACCTGTACTTCAACTGGAAGTTCGTGTGGGTCAAAGTAGGCACGGCGTCGATGTATGTCGTGCAGAGCAAGTATGACGGCAAGCAGGCTTACCGCGCCAGCCTCACCACGAAGGGCAACAGCAAGATGGACAAGATATTCGTTATGCGTGACACGCTGCTCTGCTATTCAACCACCGACCTCGCTCCGCTGTACTACCGCAAGGGAGCGCTCGAGGGCGAACGCTATACCGTTGACGAGGTGTGGTACAGTTATCCCTCAGGCAACTGCAACATAACGCAGAGCAGGCTGCACAAAGACGGAAGGAGAGACAAGCGCTCGCTGTCGCCCGGCGAGTGTGTGTACGACATGATGAACATGTTCCTCAGGGCACGCAGTTTCGACCCGGCCAACTGGAAGAGCGGATACGTGGTCGACTTCCGCATGGCCGACGGCAACAGTCTCAACCCCGCCAAGCTGAAATTCCTCGGACGCACCATCGTGAAGGCCGACAACGGCGTGAAATACCGCTGTCTGGAGCTGTCGTACACGGAGAAGGATAAGGGCGAATGGAGAGAGATAGCGCGGTTCTTCGTCACCGACGACGCCAACCACGTGCCCGTCCGTCTGGACATGTTCCTGAAGTTCGGCTCGGCAAAGGCATTCCTTACCGGCATGAAGGGCACGAGAAACAAGATAACATCCAAAACCAAATAATCACCGCATGACATTTGTCACAAAGGCAAGGGCCGCGGCCGCAGTACTGGCCGCAGCCGTGATGTCGTCTGTCTGTGCGCAGACGGCCGAAGAAAAGATTGCCGCCCTGACCGGCGGCAAGGAGGCACGTGTGGGCGTGGCCTGGATAGCCGGCGGCAGGGCACACACCGCGGGCAACGACGGCTGCTATCCGCTGATGAGCGTCTTCAAGCTGCACGGAGCCACGGCCCTGCTCAGGCAGATGGAGCGTAGCGGCACGCCTGTCGACACTATGATACGCATCGAGAGGCGCCTGATGACGGAAGACACGTACACGCCGATGCTCGAGCGCCATGAGGAAGACTGTTTCGAGATAAGTCTTGACAGCCTCATACACTACAGCGTTTCGGAGAGCGACAACAACGCCTGCGACATGATAATAGCGATGGCGGGCGGCATAGAGGGCGTTAACGCCGAAATGCAGGCCATAGGGCTTACGGACTTCCGCCTTTCCGAGACGGAAGGCTCGATGCAGGCCGACCCCGTGCGCTCGTACAACAACTGCAGCACGCCGCTGTCTGTCGCAACTCTTTTCAGAAAACTGTACGAGGAAGACATTCTGGGCGGGCCTTACGCCGCCATGCTGAAAAGCGCTCTGACTTCCACCGTGACCGGTCCCGACAAGATAAAGGCCGCGCTCGCTCCCGGCATGACGCTGGCCCACAAGACGGGCACGGGCTTCACTATGCCCGACGGCACAAAAACCGCCGACAACGATGCCGGAGTAATAACCCTGCCCGACGGCCGCAGGATATACATCGCCGTACTCATTACCGACACGCGGCTGGGCAACAAGGCCAACGCCGCGCTGATAGCGGAGATTGCAGGTACGGTTATAGCAGACGAGCAACGGGCAGACAAGTGACGAGCAGACGAGCAAACGAGGAGATTTGCTTGGTTGATGAGCAGACAAGTCTCTTCGTTTGCTTGTTTGTCAGTTACTTGTCAACTTAGGCAAGTCTCCTTGTCTGCTCGTCTGCTTGTCACTCGTCAACTTAAAAAAAATTATGAAACACCTATATATAGAGACTTACGGCTGCCAGATGAACGTGGCAGACAGCGAGGTGGTGGCCTCGGTGATGAAGATGGCAGGCTATGACGTGTGCCGTGACATCGCTGAGGCCGACGCCGTGTTCCTCAACACATGCAGCGTGCGCGACAACGCCGAGCAGAAAATAATCAACCGTCTTGAGGCGCTCAACGCCATGCGCCACGGCGGGCGGAAGCTCATCATCGGCGTGCTGGGCTGCATGGCGGAGCGCGTGAAGGAAGAGCTGCTCGACAAGCATCACGCCGACCTCGTGGCCGGACCCGACGCCTACCTCACCCTGCCCGACCTCATGGCGCAGGCCGAGACGGGCCACAAGGCCATGAACATAGAACTGTCGACGACCGAGACCTACCGCAACATAGTGCCGCGGCGCATCTGCGGCACCCACGTGGGCGGCTTCGTCAGCATCATGCGCGGCTGCAACAACTTCTGCCACTACTGCATAGTGCCGTACACCCGCGGCCGCGAGCGCAGCCGCGACCCTGAGAGCATCATGCGCGAGGTGGCCGACCTGC
>CALNFG010000059.1 GCA_939792625.1 uncultured Prevotella sp. | reverse complement strand
GCTGTTGTCCGTTAACTACGGACGGTCGGCAGACCGTCTGACTCCCGTTAACTCCTTATTAACTCCATTTTGACACATCTCCGTTTTCTGTATGTTCAGATCATACGCATCTGTTCATCATATTGTCAGTGTAAGCTTCAAGTACGGCTTTGCGCTCGTCAGAAACTTTTACGTCAGCAAGATATTTGCGGCTTTGTCTGAAGTAATATTCTATTTTCTCCTGCGCAAGTTTATCTATGCCGAGTTCGTTGTAAAGAGATGTTACCGCAGCGATTTTTTCTTCGGGTACGAATGTGTAGGATGTAACCCATTTAAGTAATTGTCCGCGCTGTTTCTCATCGGCCCGGTTGAAAGCGTTGATGAGCATGTATGTCTTTTTGTTGCAAAGGATGTCGCCTCCGACCGCTTTCCCGAAAACCGCTGGGTCGCCGTAAACGTCGAGATAGTCGTCTTGAAGCTGGAATGCGAGACCTATCTGTTCGCCGAATCTGTACAAAGCATCGGCGTCTGTGTCGGGAGCGTCGGCAAGTATGGCTCCGATTTTCAGTGAGCAGGCAAGCAGCACGCTTGTCTTCAATCTTATCATTTCGATATATTCGTCTTCGGTCACATCGGTGCGGTTTTCAAAATCCATGTCATACTGTTGGCCTTCGCCTATTTCGAGTGAAGTTTCGGTAAAGAGGTCAAGTACAGCTTTCATCTTGTCATGACGGCATTGCATCATGCGCTGGAAAGCCAGCACGAGCATGCTGTCGCCTGACAGAATTGCAGTATTGGCATTCCATTTGGTGTGTACGGTGGGTTTGCCGCGTCTCATGTCGGCGTTGTCCATCAGGTCGTCGTGCAGCAGTGTGTAGTTATGATATGTTTCTATGGCGCATGCGGATGGCAGGATGTTTTCAGGGTCGTCTTTGTACATGTTATATGCCATGAGCATTAACGACGGCCTGATGCGTTTGCCTCCGATGGAAAGTACATATTTTACAGGCTCATAAAGACTCTGCGGTTTGCGTGTGTATGGCAGATTGTCAAGGTATGAGTTAATCATCTTCAGGATTTCTTTGTCTGTCAACATAGTGATTCAGTTTTTTTAAGGATGTTGGTTAATACTTATAGTTTAAACACGATAGGTATGCAGAAATAAGTGCGGCACGGTTTGTCGCGGTTCTCGCCTGGTTTCCATTTCGGCATGATACGGATTACGCGTAATGCCTCGCGGTCAAGTTCTGCGCCTGCAGAACGTACAACCTTGCGGTCTGTTACAGAGCCGTCCTTGTTGATGATGAACGACACGAGTACCGTACCCTGTTTCTTGGCGCGTTGTGCGCTGAGCGGATATTTCAGGTTTTTTGTCAGCCATTGTACAAATGCGGACATGCCTCCGGGAAACTCAGGCAGACGCTCGACTATCTGAAAGCTTATCGGGCTGTCCTGGGCTGAGTCAGTAGTTATTGTCGGTATGGCTGTGTCTGATATGTCCGCAACTCCTCCGATGCCGACCCCGAGAAGGTCAGTCAGTCTTTGGTCGTCAACTGTCGGAATCTGATTATGTTCGGTCTCGACAGCGTGGTCTATGAGGTTAAGCTTGTCTGATGTAACAGCCTGTTGTGCTTTTGCTGCTCTTGCCGCTACAATGGCGTCATGGTGTATTGCCGGTGCCATTTCTATGTCGTGTGAGACATCGTCAAGAATATCATCGTCGGCTTCAGGAATGTTGCTGCTTGTCGTAAATTCGAGTGCAACAAGAAACAGCGACATTACAACCACCAGTCCTAACAGGAAGCCGGAGGCACGGTGATTGTCGAGATCTGCCTTGTATGATTTTTTTATGTCCACTATAGTCTGACTGTTACATAAAGTCCCGCATACTAATCTGACGTTTTTTGCGTTATAACAAAAAACAAATGCGCAAGACATCGATTATTCATAATGCAAAAGTAACGCAGATATTTGAAAAAGATGTATCTTTGCGGTAAAATTAACAGATTTGAATGAAAAAAACCGTTTTTTTGCTCCTGCTCACGTTTTGCTTTGTTTCGGGCTTTGCCCAAGAAAGCCAGACGACGTATAACTTCCTTCGTCTGCCGGTCAGCGCGCATGCTGCGGCTCTTGGCGGCGACAATGTGTCGATTGTAGATGATGACCCGTCGTTGATGTTTTCCAATCCGGCGTTGTTGTCATCGGTGAGCGACAAGTCTATAAATCTGAATTTTATGACTTACATGGCAGGCGTAACAACAGCAAGTGCATCATACAATAGAATAATCAGACAAAAAGCCTCAGTTGCTGTTACTGCACAGTATATGGATTATGGAAAAATGAAAGAAGTTGACGAGAACAATGTACAGACAGGAGAGTTCTCGGCCAAAGACATAGCCGTAAGCGGTGTGTTCAGCTACATGTTGAGTGACAGGATTGCGGGTGGAATAACGGCGAAAGTGATAAATTCTTATATCGGCAGTTACAGTTCGTGGGCGGTGGGTGTAGATTTGGGTCTTAACTATTATGACCCGGACAAAGAATGGTCAGTGTCGTTCGTTGCGAAAAATCTCGGAGGCCAGCTCAAGGCCTATGACGACGAGTATGACAAGATTCCGCTTGACGTACAGCTTGGCGCAAGCAAGAAGTTCGCATCTCTGCCTTTCCGTATCTCTGCAACGCTTGTAAATCTGAATAATTGGGACACAAAGTTTATCAATCATCTTGTTGCGGGTGTTGATATTGTTCTTTCACAACAGATATATGTAGCTGCCGGATATAGCTTCAGACGTGGTGACGAGATGGGCATACAAGGCAGCGATGATGAAGAAGCCAGCAGCCACATGGCCGGCTTTTCGTTTGGTGCCGGCCTGCAGCTGGAGCGCTTCAAGTTACAGTTGGCTTACGGCAAATATCATGTATCGTCAAATTCGATTCTTGTGAATGTAAGTTATTGCCTTTAGCATGAATCGTTTTTTTAAGAATGTATATATTAATTAAGGAATAATGAAAAAGATAACAATCGCTATTGACGGATTATCCTCATGCGGAAAGAGTACGATGGCCAAAGACCTGGCGCGTGAGATCGGTTACATTTATGTTGATACCGGTGCAATGTACCGTGCGGTGACTTTGTTTGCCATGCTTGGCGGCATGTTTGATGGTGATGGTAAGGTGAAAACTGACGAATTAAGGCAGCGCATGCCTGAAATAAATATCACGTTCAGGCTGAATGTTGAGACCGGACGTCCCGATACATATCTTAACGGAAAACTTGTGGAAAGCGAGATACGTTCTATGGATGTGTCATCACATGTCAGCCGGATAGCAGCCTTGCCGTTTGTCAGAGAAGCTTTGGTTTCCCGTCAGCAGGCAATGGGTAAGGAAAAAGGTATAGTTATGGACGGCAGAGACATCGGTACGGTAGTGTTTCCGGATGCTGAACTGAAGATATTTGTCACGGCTTCGCCCGGAGTACGTGCCCAAAGACGTTATGACGAGCTGAAGGCCAAAGGCGTACAGGCTGACTTTGCCGAAATACTGAAGAATGTGGAGGAACGTGATTATATAGATTCTCACCGTGAAGTTTCCCCCTTGCGGAGAGCAGATGACGCAATAGAGCTTGACAACAGTAGCATGACGATAGAGGAACAAAAGGCATGGCTGCTCGACAAGTATAAGCAGGCGGCAGGCATTTCGTAGTCAAAAACATAAGTTTTTAAGGCAAAAAGACCACTCTTTTTGCCTTTTTTCGTACTTTTGCCGCGTGGCAAAGCGTTTGTGCTTTGTTCCGGATATTTTTACAGATATATGAAAGTAGGACTTTTTATTCCGTGTTATGTCGATGCCCTTTATCCAGAGGCAGGACTGGCTTCGTATAAATTGCTGAAGCATCTTAATGTCGATGTGACTTACCCGATGAATCAGACTTGTTGTGGCCAGCCGATGGCCAATGCCGGTTTTGAGAATGAGGCCGTGCCTTTGGCAAGACATTTTGACGACATATTCAAAGGTTTCGATTATGTGGTTGCTCCGTCGGCCAGTTGTGCCGCTTTTGTAAGACTCAATTATCCGCGTCTTCTCAAGAAGAGCGGCCGTTGCGAGGCTTCAGAAAAAACAACGGATATATGTGAGTTTTTGCACGATGTGCTTAAAGTGAAGTCGCTTCCGGGCAGATTCCCTCATAAAGTGAGTATTCATAATTCATGCCACGGTGTGCGCGAACTGGGGCTTTCTTCGCCGAGCGAACTGGCCGTACCGAGGTATAACAAAATAAAAGACCTGTTGGCCCTTGTCGACGGTATAACGGTGACTGAGCCAGAGCGTCCCGACGAGTGTTGCGGTTTTGGAGGTATGTTCTCAATCGAAGAGCCTGATGTTTCAGCACGCATGGGTGAAGACAAGCTGGCCCGTCATATTGCCACGGGTGCAGAATATGTGACCGGACCTGACAGCTCGTGCCTCATGCACCTGCAGGGAGTGGCCAAAAGGCTGAATAAGAACATCAAGTTTATTCATGTAGTACAGATATTAGCGGCAGGATTATGACAACATTACATTCAAAAGCAGCATGCGATTTTCTTAAGAAACATGATAATGTAACGTGGCACGACGCTACATTCTGGTCGTTGCGCGACAAGCGTGACGCCATGGCCCACGGACTTGAAGAGTGGGAACAGCTGCGCGAGACGGCAAGTGCCATAAAGCGACATACGGCCACTCATCTCGACAAATATCTTGAACAGTTTGCAGACAATGCAGAGAAGAACGGCGCACACGTGCATTGGGCGAAAGACGCCGCCGAGTTTAATTCAATTGTATTGTCCATATTGAAGGAGCATAATGTCACAAAGCTTGTAAAAAGCAAGTCCATGCTGACTGAAGAGTGTGGAATGAACGACTATCTCGAACGTCAGGGCGGCATAGACGTGGTGGAAACCGACTTGGGCGAGCGTATTCTGCAACTTATGCACAAGCGTCCGAGCCATATCGTTGTGCCGGCTACGCATATCACGCAGGAAGAAGTAGGGCGGCTGTTTGAAGAAAAGCTTGGCAGCGAAAAGGGCAATTACGACCCCACTTATCTTACTTATCAGGCACGCCTCAGTCTGAGGAACGAATTCAAGGCAGCCGGTGCCGGCATGACAGGAGCAAATTTTGCAGTTGCCGAAACCGGTGATATCGTTGTCTGCACCAATGAAGGCAATGCCGACATGTCGACTTCCGTGCCAAAACTGCACATTGTGGCTATGGGTATGGAGAAAGTCGTGCCCGACTATCGTTCGCTGTCCGTTTTTCAGAGACTGTTGTGCCGTGCCGCCACAGGCCAGCCCACGACAGCTTTCACGTCTCACTTCAGACGTCCGCGACCGGGAGGCGAGCTGCATATCGTTATCGTGGACAACGGCCGCACGGACATAATAGCCGACCCGGAACATTGGGAGACTCTGAAGTGCATACGCTGCGGCTCATGTATGAACACCTGTCCGGTTTATCGTCGCAGCGGCGGATATTCTTATACTTACTTCATACCCGGCCCGATAGGTATCAATTTGGGCATGCTTAAAGACGCCGTGCGTTATTCAGACAATGTAAGTGCATGCACGCTTTGCTGCTCGTGTGACAACGTTTGCCCCGTAAAAGTAAATCTCTCGGAACAGATTTACCGTTGGCGTCAGGGACTTGATGCTCTCGGCAAGGCAGACAAGATGAAGAAGGTGCTTTCAACAGGAATGAAGTATCTGTTTGCCCATCCCGCCCTTTATAATACGGCACTCAAGTTTGCCCCGCTTGCAAATCATGTTCCGCGTGCCATAATGTACAATAAACTTAATGCCTGGGGTTATGCTCACGAGATGCCCGAGTTTAAGAAAAAGCCGTTTCATGAGATTATAAAAGAGGAATCAAGAGGTTAAATTAAGGAGTTAAGAAGTAAAGGATTTAAGACAAATGCTATGTCGTATTGCGGAGGAATACCTTTAAAAAGGTATTGTCTAAACTCCTTTACTCCTTAAAATTTCTAAAAAAGTAAAAACAATGAGTACGAAGGAAGAAATACTGTCACGATACAGGCAGAACATGAAAATACAGGGCACTTACGATATGCCGGATGTCGATGCTATAAAAGGAGTTGTCTATCCCGACCCCGTAGCGCAGTTTATCAAGGCAACCGAGGCATCGGGAGGCCGTGTGGCACGACTCGGTGACGGTGAAGACATCAACGGGCTTATAAAAAGTCTGTATCCCGAGGCACGTGTCATTGCCGGCAACTTGCCGGAAGTGACTGTGGCGCAGCTCAATCCTGACACAGTGCCTGATGCTCAGGCTCTCGACGGTGTTGACGTAGGCGTGGTACGCGGCAGCATGGGTGTGGCCGAGAATGGCTGCGTGTGGATAGAGCAGACGATGAAAGAGCGTGCGGTGTGTTTTATGTCTGAATATCTTGTGATACTGCTCGACAGCAATGCCATAGTGAACAACATGCACGAGGCTTACCGCCGTGTGAGTTTTAACGATTACGGTTACGGTACGTTCATTTCAGGACCTTCAAAGACGGCCGACATAGCTCAGGCTCTTGTCATGGGGGCACAGGCCGCGAGGGGAGTGACCGTGGTGTTAGTATAATAAATCAGTGCGGCCGGTATTTGCCGCACTGATTTTTTTGTTTATCCGGCTCGTCGGATTACTGCCATGTTACGGGTACATTCTTCAGTTGAATGTATGATGAAAGGTTGCCCGCTCTTGAACTTTTGTCACTGTTCAGATAGTAACCTGCCTGTACTACTGATAGTTTTGTTACTGTGGCAGGCACGTTTACGAGTTTAGACAGCTCAAACTTTATCGGCACGCCTACGGCCATGTTCTTTGCTGAAGCATAGTCGTTGGTCTTATACTCGTTGCCGTCAGTGTCGTATGCCGTCACGTTGTTGTCGCCGATGCGTGCGTTGGCATAGTTCAGGTCTTTCGCCGTGGCTTTCAGATATATTGTAACTGTGTTGGCGGCGCTGTTGCCTATGGCCTCGACAAATTCAAGGTCGAAACTCTGCGATGCAGGGTTGCTGATGCTTACTCCCGATGCCGATGACACAAAGTTGGCACCCGATGAAGCGTTTTGTTTGTCTGTTTCGCCGGTTAAGGCTTCTTTGACGACACCTGCTGCTGCGTCTTTCAGTTTCTTGAATATTTGTGCGTCGGCTTGTTGCGGCAAGGCGAAAAATGCTGTTGCCACAAGGCTAATGATAATAAATGTTTTTCTCATTGCTGTAAAATTTTAAGTTAGTAATGTTATTTTTGGCAAATATATGTAACTTTATGATTTACGCAATAACGGAAAACCGTGAATTTATAACGTTTTTTTCATGATAGATAAGAAAAATATGTATATTTGTAAAAATATTATGCGTAAATAAAAATTTTAACAGATAATAATCTAAAACCATGAAAATGAGCAAATACGTATTTTTGATTTTCCTGTTGTCTGTATTCCTGCCCGTGGCGGCGGCAGACAACACCGACGCTTTGTGTCGTGAAGCCGACAGGCTGCACGCCGAAGGTAAGAACGATTCAGCCCTGATAGTGGCAGGAAAGGCTCTTGATGAGGCACGAGACTCGGGTGACACGCTGGCCATGATAAGCGTCAATTCATCCATGGGTGTGTATCTGCGCACGATGGGACGGCTCGATGAGGCTTTGAGTCATTACAGGGAGGCGATGGAGATGTGTGTTACCGAGAGCTTCGGCAGGCGTCGTGATGAAGAGGCTATGCAGACGGCTGCCGCCTTGTATCTTAATCTTGCCACGCTGCATGTGGACATGAAGCAGAAGAAAGAGGCAGGAGATTATGCCCGCAGAGCGGCGGACTATGCAGCCCGGTGTGCCGACACTGAACTGAAAGTACAGGTTCTCTCGCAGGCCGGACTGATATTCCTGATGTGTGGTGACGACAAGGAGGCCGGCCGCCTGTTGTCGGCAAGTTATAGACAGGCCGTGGACGCCAAGCTGTATCCGGCCGCCCTCACAGCCGGGGCGTATATGATAGCCGTGGCCGACCGTGGCAACGACAGCGACGGGCTTGGCGAGTGGCGCCGGCGGTGCAGGGACTTGGAGGGTAAGGTTACCGACACGATGACACTTATAGCTTATAACCAGATATTGTGCAACGTGGCTCTCAACCATGAAGACTGGCACGGCGCCATAGCCTTGTTTGAGAAAATACTCTCGACAAAGGGTGTTGATGCGATGCCGTATGTGGTTTATGACTGTTATAACAACATGCACGAGGCATGGGCCAAACTCGGACGCTGGCAGGAAGCTTACCGTTGTATGGGTAAGGCTGAGGCTCTGAAAGACAGCCTGTTTGAAAAGGACAAGGCCGAAAACATGCGGGAACTTACCGTAAAGTATCAGGCCAAGGAGAAGGAGCTTGCCCTTGCACGCAGCGAAACCGAACTGGCCCGCACACGCATGTATGTGGCTGTTGCGGTGTTGCTGGTGGTATTGCTGACGGTGGGATGGTTGCTGTACACGCAGGCGCAGCGGAGAAAGATGCGTGAGCGTAAGGCTGAGTTTGACAGACTGAAGGCCGAGACCGACCGCCGTCTGACACGCCGCTATCTCGAAGGACTTGAAAGTGAGCGGGCACGCATGGCAAAAGAGCTGCACGACGGTGTGTGCAACAGTCTGTACACGCTGCAGATGATGGCCGACAGAGTTTCATCTGACGGCGGTGCGCAGGGGCAGCAGGCCGGCAGTCTGCCGGCACGTCTCGACGAGATACGCGAGCAGGTGAGAAAGGTGTCGCACGACCTTATGCCGCCCGAATTTAAGTATGCCGACATCAGCATAGTGCTTGAAGACTATGTTGCGGGTACGGCCGGGGTGTCGGGGTGTGACATTACGTATTGCGCCGCGCCTGATGATGCCGACTGGACGTGCGTGCCTGACGACATGGCGCTCGAGGTTTACCGCATAACCCAGGAAGCTGTGACCAATGCCGTAAAACACTCCGGCGCAACAAAAGTCAGTGTCATGCTCGGCATGTCTGACGGAAAGCTGACTCTTGACGTGACCGATAACGGCACGGGCATTCAGCAGCGTGGCACCCGCGGGATAGGGCGCCGCACCATGAGGCAGAGGGCTGAGGCTGTTGGCGGCAGGATTACGCTGACACATGAAGGCGGACAGACAATGCTCCGCGTGGAGGTTCCGATGAGAGACGCCGATTGACAAAATGAAAGAAAAAGCACGGATTTCCGTTATTGCAGATATTTAAGTATGGTATAACTTTGTCCCCCATGAACGAGGCACAAAAATATTTACTGCAGGATATGTCTGTCGCTGTGGTCGATGACCATGCGCTTATACTTGAGGGCTTCAAGAGTCTGATGCAGGGATGCGGGGTTAAGCATGTAGAGACTTTCATACGTGCCACCGACCTTGCTGAGGCTCTGGCTCACCGCGACTTTGACGTGTATGTCATAGACATAGGCATGCCTGACATGGACGGCTTTGCACTGATAGACCTCATACGCTCGGCGTACCCTGACGCCCGTATAATAGTTAACACCATACACGAGGAGATATGGCTGCTGAGAAGATTGCTTGACAAGGGGGTCAACGCGATAATGTTCAAGTCGACAGATTTTACACAGATGGTTGATGCCATGACAACCGTAATGGGTGGCGGACAATACTTCTGCAGCGGACTGAAGAAGAAGATTTTCGGCAGCAAGGCTCATGTGGATTATCCTTCCGAACGGGAGATAGACATACTCAAGGCCCTTGCCGGCGGCTATACATCGAAAGAGATAGCGTCGATGCTGTTTATTTCGGAGAACACGGTGGAGACTCACCGCAAGCGTCTGTTTGTGAAGCTGGGCGCGCGCAACATGGCCGACCTCATCGTCAAGGCGATAGCGTGCGGATACATAAGTGCGCCCGAGATAATGAAAGACCGCGAGGCGCGGCAGGGCGACTGAGCGGCGGCCGGCCTACCGATGCACAGCCGCGGTTTGCATGTGGTTTTGCAGAAGACGGTCTTTGGGCTTCCTAAAGGTTACCTTTGGGCATGCGAAAGCTTACCTTTGACACGGTCAAAGGTAAGCTTTCGTAATACTATGGGTAAACTTCTGATTATCAATCGGTTACGGCTTACGGGTCGTTTGCCAGCTTGCAACCCGTGAAGAAGGCTGCAAGCGTCATTACGGCGGTCATTATCAAGATGTAAGTCAGTGGCGTATGGCTCACGGGTATGTGAGCGGTCAGCCCGGCGATGCAGGCCTTCAGCGGCGTAAGCCAGTCGGCAGTGAATACGAATATCAGTCCGGCCACGGCGCATATTACAGTCCAGATGCGGTTGAGCCTCCTTGCCCGGCGCGGCAGGCGCTGCATGACGCGCTGCGAGAAACCGTCGTCGGTCACGCTGATTCTGTTGTCTTCAAAGAATTTTCTTACCAGCAGGTCGTCGTTAATGTCATTCATATCCGTTTTGTTTTAAGAATGTCGCCAATTTGTTTTTCCCCCGTGACAGGTGCGACTTTACCGTGCCCGCGGGCATACCCGTTATCTCGGCGATGCGTTCCACCGCCTGTCCCTCCATCAGTTGCAGTGTGACGCAGAGCCGTTCCTCGCTCTTCAGCAGCTTCAGACATTCGTATATGTCCATGCGCAGGCTGCCGTCGGCCTGTCCGGAGCCGATATTGCCCATGCGCGGGGATATGTCACACGTGGTTTTGTGTCTGCGGCCATGGTCGGCCAGCACGTTGCAGGCTATGCGGTAGAGCCAGGTGGAGAAGCCCGACTTGCCGCGGAAGCTGCCTATATGGGTGTAGGCTTTGATGAATGTCTCCTGGGCGAGGTCGTCGCTGAGCTGCCTGTCGCCGAGCGTCTGGCTCAGGAAGAAGCGGCGCACCGCCTCCTGATGCTTTCTGACAAGGGCGTCGAAAGCGCGCTTGTCGCCAAAAGCCGCTACCCTGGCCGCCAACGATATGTCGCTTAGTGATTTCATCGTGGTTTGTGTATTTTGTGCTGTCTGCGGTCATTCGGCCGTGTCGTCTTCGTCATCGTTACGTTTTCTGCCCGTAGTGCGCGATATTATGACCTGCCCGGCACCGTAGCACAGAATTATCGCTGCTGCTCCGATGATGGCGGCTGAAGATTTTATTATCGCGAACACCATAATGCCTGCGCCGATTGAAATGTTCCTGATGCCGCGTCTCCAGAGGTAGTCGGGATTGTCGGCAGGGTCTTTCAGCATGTCTTTCGGCAGGGGCTGGCCTGTCTGCATGGCTGTTTCTATGATTTGGTAGCGTCGGTTTCTGTGCTTTGTCAGGATTATGATGAGAACGATGAGAAAGATTACGGGCGAGAGTACGGTGATGATGCACAGCAGCACGAAGAAGATAGCCACTATCACTCCGCCCGTGCCGGCAAGGGTTGCGAGGAAGCCTATAAGCTCGAACGGGTCGGACACGTCTCTGAACGACGGACTGCTGTATCCGTCATCGTCATTTACACTGTTGCCTGACGCCGGTGAAGACGTGGTGTCAGAGTATGCCACAATACTGTCTTTTGCATCGGCGGCATGTACGGTTGTTGCCGGATGGTTTGCCGTGACGTGTTGGGGCTGTGAGGCGTAAGTCATGCCGAGTGTCATGCCCATTGTCAGTGCGACGAGTAGTTTTTTCATAATGCTTGTCGGTTTTATTTTATGTTTTTATCAGTTAGACGCAATTTGGCGCGGAAAAGTTGCATGCAGTGGCAGAAAAATAATGAAAAAGTTGCCGCAAGCGTGATTTTTAGGGTCATGAGGCCGAAAATAAAAATCTGTTTCTTGTGCTTTTATTTTGCACTTAATGCGACTTGCATTATCTTTGCAGAAAGGAACAGACAAACGGAGCGACTATGACACTGAACACGGAAAAGAACTTGAAACTGTATTATTCTATTAAGGAAGTTGCCCAGATGATGGGCGTGTCGGAAAGTATGCTCAGGTTTTGGGAGAAAGAGATACCCATGCTTAAGCCCAAAACCACGGCCGGCAACGTGCGTCAATATACCGAGGCTGACATCGCCAACGTCAAGGCTGTGTATAATTTGGTGAAAGTGCGCGGCTTCAAGCTGGCTGCGGCACGCAAGATGCTGCGCGAGAACCGTGCCGCCGTGGATGATAATGCGCGCATGATAGAGTCGCTTATAAGAGTGCGTGACGAATTGAAGGAAATAAAAAAACATCTTGACGGCCTCTGCTGAGCATGGGCCGTTGTGTGTGATGCGGCTTGTGGTTGCCGTAATTTTTGTGATAATGAATATATACGCCAGTTCGGGATAAGAATATAAACTAAAAAGTTGGTAATCTCGCAAATATTTTGTACCT
>CALNFG010000058.1 GCA_939792625.1 uncultured Prevotella sp. | reverse complement strand
GCGGTGGCGAAAAAGCTATCGAAAAACAACATGCACGCGGCAAATACACCGCACGTGAACGTATCGACATGCTTCTTGATGAAGGCAGTTTTGAAGAATTTGACATGTTCAAACTGCACCGTTGCACAAACTTCGGTATGGAAAAGAAGCAATATCTGGGCGATGGTGTAGTTGCCGGATGTGGTACAATCGACGGCAGGCTGGTATATATCTTTGCACAAGACTTCACTGTCAACGGCGGCTCGTTGTCAGAGACAATGGCGCAAAAAATCTGCAAGGTCATGGACATGGCCATGAAGATGGGCGCACCGGTTATCGGTATCAACGATTCAGGCGGCGCACGCATTCAGGAAGGCATCTGCGCGCTGGCTGGATTCGCCGAGATATTTGAACGCAACATCCTTGCTTCAGGAGTTATTCCTCAAATCAGCGGAATATTCGGTCCGTGTGCCGGAGGTGCAGTTTACTCTCCCGCCCTCACTGACTTCACACTCATGATGGAGAACACTTCATACATGTTCCTTACCGGTCCGAAGGTTGTCAAGACCGTAACAGGTGAAGACATAGATCAGGAACACCTCGGCGGTGCAAGCGTACACTCAACCAAGAGCGGTGTTACCCACTTTACCGCAGCCACCGAAGAAGAGGCCATGGAAATGATAAAGACTCTGTTGAGCTACATTCCGTCAAACAACATGGAAGAGGCTCCGCGCGTTGAATGTACAGACCCCATCAACAGGATGGAAGACTCTCTCAACGAAATAATACCTGAAGACCCCAACCAGGCTTACGATATGTACAAGGTTATCGGAGCCATTACCGACAACGGAGAATTCTTTGAAGTTCAGCCTAAATTTGCAAGAAATATTATCATCGGCTTTGCACGCTTTAACGGTCAGAGCGTAGGTATCGTGGCTAACCAGCCTTCATGCTACGCCGGTGTGCTTGATGTCAATGCCAGCCGCAAAGGTGCGCGCTTCGTACGCTTCTGCGATGCCTTCAACATTCCTATCGTCAGCCTCGTAGATGTTCCGGGATTCCTGCCCGGCACGGGTCAGGAATACAATGCCGTTATCTTGCACGGAGCCCAGTTGCTTTATGCTTACGGCGAAGCCACTGTACCTAAAGTTACAGTCACATTGCGCAAGAGCTATGGAGGCAGCCACATCGTCATGGGATGCAAGCAGCTGCGTACAGACATAAACTACGCATGGCCTTCTGCCGAAATCGCCGTAATGGGCGCAAGCGGTGCCGTTGCTGTACTTTGTGCAAAAGAGGCAAAAGAGCATGAAGATCCCAAGGCTTTCCTCGCCGAAAAAGAAGAAGAATACACGGAAATGTTCGCCAATCCTTATCAGGCAGCCAAGTACGGCTACATTGATGATGTCATAGAGCCCCGTAACACCCGCTTCCGTATCTGCCGCGCACTGGCCCAGCTGGCAACGAAGAGAGACGGTCTGCCCGCAAAGAAGCACGGCAACATCCCGATGTAACATTTTCATCACATAAAATCAACGACAATGAACAAAAACGAGGTTTATGCAGCCATAGCATTGGCGTTGCATGAGTTCAACGGAAACAACGTGCATGATAAAGAGGCAGGCATCATTACCATCAAAGCCAAACACAGCGAATGGGAAATGCACATGCTTAATATGACACAACATCCGTAAAAACCAGCCATCCGTAACTGACCATAAGACCTGTCATATACAAGTGGCAGTGTCTTATGGCAACATAATGGCAAATTAATACAATAAGCGCAATGAAAGAATACAAATATACAATCAACGGCAACAAATATGAAGTTGCCATTGCCAGCATAGAAGACAATATTGCTAATGTTGTCGTTAATGGCGAAGAATACAAGGTCGAGATGGAAAAAGAGGCCGAACCTGTAAAGAAAAAAGTTGTTGTAAAACCAGTGGCACAACAGCAGGCTGCTGCAGACGCAACAGAGTCAGCTGGCGGTAATAGTGCAAAAGTAAACATGAACAACGCTGTAAAGTCACCGCTGCCCGGAGTAATCACTGAAATAAAGGTTGCTGTTGGCGATGAGGTTAAGGCAGGTGACACTGTTGTCGTACTTGAAGCAATGAAGATGGCCAATAACCTTGAAGCAGAAAAAGGCGGCAAAGTAACTGCAGTTCTTGTTTCTGAAGGTGAAAGTGTTATGGAGGATACTCCACTTGTTGTAATAGAATAAAAAAATATTATGATACAAAAAAGGCGTGGAATAAATATCCACGCCTTTTTTCATCTATCATAATCAGAACGGGAACAACAACGGGAGTACGAATACCATGACTATGCCGATGATAAGTTGCAAAGGCAATCCTACTTTTATATAATCCATAAACGAATAGCGGCCTGCCTGCATTACCAAAGCATTGGGCGGAGTCGCAAACGGAGAAGCAAAACACATGCTTGCACCCAATGCCACCGCGAACAGAAACGGATAAGGACTGAGGCTGCTCTCAACAGCCGAAGTCAATGCTATGGGAGACATAAGTACAGCCGTTGCAGTATTACTTATGAACATGGTGAGCAACGATGTCGTAAAATATATGCCGGCAAGCAGAACAAACGGACCATAAGCACCAAGACCACTGACAAGTGAATGTGATATAGCTGCTGAAGCGCCTGTTTTTTCCAATGCGACAGACATTGGCAACATGGCCGCAATAAGTACAACACTCTCCCAGTTAATCGTTTTATAAGCTGCTTCCACATTACGGAAACATCCGGTAAGTACCATCAGCACAGCTGCTATCATCACGGCCGTAACAGGTGCCACAGGAATAAAATCGAACACCATCATCACTATCATAAGCAACATTATGCAAGCGGCGAGCGGTGCTTTATAGTCAAGAGTGACTTTTGCTGCTTCTTCCAGCGGCTGCCCCAACACTACCCAGTTATCTTCCTCATCGCTCAACCTGCTTATGTTTGCCCAGGTGCCCTGTACGAGCAGAACATCTCCTCCATGCAGACTCAGCCCTGCCAGGTCATCCATTATATATTCGCCTTTACGACGTATACCGACAATATTTATGCTGTACTTTGAGCGGAAACCGACTTCCTTTAAATGCCTGTTCACAAATCTCGAAGTAGGCAGCAAAACGATTTCAGCTATGCCTATGTCATAAAAGTCAAGTCCTTTCTGCCCGTCTTTTCCGTCAGCCACGTTGTCAGCAATTATCAACGAATAATCGCCGGCAAAACGTAAAGCATTGTCTTTTTCGCCGGTCAGATATATTATGTCGCCTTCCTGCAAGACTGTCCGTGGTCCGGCAAGCATCTGGTTAACATTCTTTATCAGTCCTTTCTGCCTTGTAGTTTCACGCCTTACCTCAAGCACGCTCAAAGCGTAACGGTTATGTATGTCAAGTTCGGCAATGGTTTTGCCCTTGACATGTGAATCATTTCCAACAACAAATTTTGACAAGTTGTCTGCAAGGCGATATTCATTGACAAGCTGTTCCAGAGTCTTTGTTTTATGCTTCTCATTTTTACCGTTTTCTCCTTTTTTTGCAAGAAATAGTCTGCTCAAAGGCAACAATACGAGTATTCCGATAACGATGCAAATCAATCCGACCGGAGAAAACGAGAAGAATGACAGAGGCTGATATCCCGCTTCTGTCAGCACATCTTGTATCACAAGGTTTGGCGGCGTACCGATTAATGTCAACATTCCTCCCAGACTGCTGGCAAAAGCCAACGGCATCAACAGTCTGCTGGCATTAATGTGTGCTTTTGCAGCAAGACTCACAACAATGGGCAACATCAATGCCACCGTACCGGTATTGCTCACAAAAGCTCCAATGAACGATGTAACCGCCATTACAAGCAAGAACAGCCGCAACTCATTATTGCCGGCTAAATTCATAATACGTCCACTTATCATCTTGGCCAGACCGGTTTGGAATATCGCTCCACCTACGACAAACAGCCCGACCATCATTATTACTACAGAATTTGAGAAACCGGACAAGGCCTCGTCAGGAGTCAATATGCCAAATACCATAAGCAATATCAACGCACAGACAGCAACAACATCTGAACGAATCTTGCCTATTGCAAAGAACAAAGCGGAAACCGCAAGGATTATAAGGGTTACGATCATATACTTTATATTTTATGTTGTGTACTAAAATTTGGGAGTATTAGGTTACATGGTTAAGATTATCCAAGATTGTCGCATAACATCAATGATATTTATTATCCGACAATTCTCCATCTTTCATTTTACCGTCAACTTAAACATTGCAAATATACATTATTTCATCCTAACATAAAAGTTGAACAGTTCTTTTTTACTAACCTTTAACGACTTTGCTTAAAATAATGTACTTTTGCAACAATAAAATATCTCACAAAATGAATGTATTTACAAAAAGAATCGCTGAAGCTCTTAATCTGCATGAATATAAGGTAGAAAACACTCTTCAACTGCTAGAAGAAGGATGTACCATTCCTTTCATAAGTCGCTATCGAAAAGAACGCACCGGTGGATTGAACGAAGTACATATAGCGCAAATCAGTGAAATGAACGACAAGTTGAAAGAAACAGCAAAACGAAAAGAGACTATAATAAAAAGCATAACAGAGCAAGGGAAAATGACTTCTGAACTGGAAAAGCGCATAGAACAATGCTGGGATGCAACAATACTGGAAGACATTTATCTGCCATATAAACCCAAACGCCGTACACGCGCCCAGATTGCACGTGAACACGGACTGGAACCGCTGGCCTCGATAATAATGCTGCAACGAGAACAACATCCGGAAATCATTGCGAAGAAATATATAACGAAAGATGTTCAGACTGCAGATGAAGCTATGAAAGGTGCGCAAGACATTATTGCTGAAAACATCAGTGAAAACGAATACTCACGGCAGATGTTGCGCTCAGCATTCAAACATGAGGCTGTTATTACGTCAAAAGTGGTCAAAGCCAAAGCCGAAACTGAAGAAGCAGCAAAATATTCAGACTATTTTGACTTTTCAGAACCGCTCCGCCGTTGTTCTTCGCATCGTTTATTGGCCATGCGCCGGGGTGAGATTGACGGAGTGCTACGCATAAGCATATCACCTGATGATGAAAATTGTATTGAAAAGCTGAAACGTCATTATACAAAAGGTTATTCGCCGTGTTCATCACTCGTTGGTGAAGCCGTTACCGATTCATATAAACGTTTGTTGAAACCATCAATCGAAACCGAGTTTGCCACATTAAGCAAAGAACGTGCAGATGAAGATGCAATAAAAGTCTTCGCCGAAAATCTGCGACAGTTGCTTCTTTCCGCCCCTTTGGGACAGAAACGTGTAATGGGAGTTGACCCCGGGTTTAGAACAGGATGTAAGATTGTATGTCTTGATGCACAAGGCAACTTGCTACATCATGAAGCCGTATTTCCCGATTTCTGCAAAAACTCTGACAAAATGCAAACAAACAAAACAGATGCAAAAGAGAGAGTAATCTGCATGATAAAGAAATATGGTATTGAAGCAATAGCCGTTGGCAACGGTACGGCAAGCCGTGAAACCTCTGCCTTCATAAAGAATCTTGACTTAGACTGTAACATTCCGATGTTTGTAGTAAGTGAAGACGGGGCTTCAGTTTATTCAGCATCTAAAACAGCAAGAGAAGAATTTCCCAACGAAGATGTTACCGTAAGAGGGGCTGTCAGCATCGGACGCAGACTCATGGATCCGCTTGCCGAACTCGTCAAAATAGACCCTAAAAGCATCGGTGTGGGGCAATATCAACACGATGTAGACCAAACTAAACTGAAGAAAAGTCTTGACCTCACCGTTGAAAGTTGTGTCAACAGTGTAGGTGTGAATCTGAATACAGCCAGCAAACACTTGCTGACATACATAAGCGGACTCGGTCCGACACTCGCACAAAACATCGTTGATTACCGTACCGCCAACGGAGCTTTTACTTCAAGAAAGCAGCTGCTGAAAGTACCGCGTCTCGGTCCGTCTGCATTCGAGCAGTGTGCCGGATTCTTACGCATTCCAGGGGCAAAGAATCCTCTGGATAACACGGCCGTACACCCCGAAAGTTACAAGATTGTGGAACAAATGGCCCAAGACTGCGAATGTTCCGTTGCAGAACTTATAAAAAACAAAGAAAAACGCAGAACTATTAACTTGCAACGTTATGTAAGCGATACTGTCGGAATGCCGACTTTGACCGACATTATGAATGAGCTGGAAAAGCCGGGACGTGACCCTAGAGAACAGATAGAGGAATTTTCATTCGACGAAAACGTACATACGATCGACGACTTACGTGAAGGCATGACTTTGCCCGGCATTGTAACTAACATAACAAACTTCGGCGCGTTTGTAGATATCGGTGTGCATCATGATGGTCTGGTGCATATATCACAATTGGCAGACCACTACATAAGCGCCCCTTCGCAAGTGGTACATCTTCATCAGCATGTCACCGTACATGTTATTGAAGTTGACCGTAAACGCAACAGAATTTCACTGTCAATGAAAAGTTTAACATCCAAATAGATTATATCCATAAAACATAAAGAGAGAGAAATTCATAACCTGCCTTTATTATGAATTTCTCTCTTCATAAAAATCTCAATCCTATAAATTACAAAGATTCAGTATTGAATCTGTCATCAAAATAACTCAAAGCGGCACCTATGGCTGTACAAAATTCAGAATTTTCAGGAATTATAAGTTTTACATCATACAGCTTTTCTATTGGAGGAAAGACCATACGACACTGAGGTAATAATGTCAGATTACCAATCATCACATATTCACGGATGTTGCTGCCGATAGAAGCAAGAACAGCCGATTGACCGACAGACTGCAACACCGTCCATATCAGACCTATGGCAATATCTTCACGTGAAGCATCACTTTTGGCATTTCCGAATAAAGAGGCAACAGCCGTCATGGGCAGCCCCGGCAAAGGGCGTGCGCTGATGTCGCCGATACGCAGGTTTATATTTGACACATTACCCATCACAGCCATTTCAGAAACGGTATGAATATCATCCGTTTTCAGAAGAAGACGCGAAAGACCCTGCAAAGTACCGCCACCAATGCCTATTCCGCCGATATGTTCGATGGTATCACCGTCACATTTCACAAGCGAAGTACCTGTACCCATGCTCACAACTATTATCTTGTCGTGTCCAGACTCATGCCGTGCCCCAAGACCATCGGCTATAAATTCTCCGGCTTTATCGGTAGGAAGTCCATACACCGGCTTACTTATGTATGCAGCACCGACTCCGGTCAACATCACATGTTCAACATCAGACAGCTGTATCTTATTATCATACAGATATTTGCCAAAAGCCCCATAAAGAGATGTTATAGGGTCGGTAGCTTTTACGCGCATAGGTGAAACAACATTACCGTTATTTATGCCGACAATCTTTGTTGTACTTATGCCTACGTCTATTCCTATTACGATTCCCATATATTATATTTTTTTGTGCAAAGATAGTGCAAGCCGGGAGCATTACAAAATAAAAGGGAGAGAAACGGATTTTTATTTTTAAGCATAAATACAAAAACAAGGTGCGGAAAAATGTTCTCCGCACCTTGTTTTTGTATTTATTATTATTTGATTTACAACCACTTAACATAACAGAAATCCTGACGATGAGGCAGATTATCATTCTTCGGATACATCCTTACTCCTGTCTTATAAGTGCCGGCTTCAGATGCTTCAACAAGTGCCTCGAATGTATAAAGATTGCCATCATGTCCGATAAGTTTGAATGGGAATACATTTGAAATTCTTTCCTCGCCATTCTTATCAGTAGTGATAGAAACGAACTCAAGACCGATTGCGTCATTAAGCCCCTGCTCATCAATTACATATCTTATCTTATACTCAACACCTGTCTCCATACCTGAAGAGGGTAATGTAGTCTCTTTAGATACAACAGAGATAAAATCCCAACGCTCAGCAACTGTTTCTTTCCATTGTGCTATGTCTTTAGCCAGGCGGTTGTCGTTGGCGGCAAGCTTCTTAAAGCGTACAGCCTCTTTCGTATAGAACTTTGAATAATAATCGTCGAGCTGACGCTTCATCGTATAATGAGGAGCGATGGTTGCGATAGAGTTCTTGATAACCTTTATCCAGCCTTCGCTGTATCCTTTCTCGTTCTTGTTATAGTACAACGGGATGATTTCATTCTCAAGAAGTCCGTAAATCGTAGCGGCATCGAGCTGATCCTGATATCCCTGATTCTTATACGTACGCTTTTCGGTCAAAGCCCAGCCTGCACCCTCACGATAGCCTTCGAGCCACCATCCGTCAAGCACAGACAGATTTACAACACCGTTCATCTCGGCTTTCTCGCCTGATGTTCCTGAAGCTTCGAGAGGACGCGTCGGAGTATTCATCCAAATATCCACACCCGAAACAAGACGGCGCGCAAGCTGCATGTCATAATCCTCAAGGAAGATTATCTTACCGAGAAACTCCGGACGCTGGCTTATTTCAAAAATCTTCTTTATAAGTCCCTGGCCGGCACCGTCAGCGGGATGAGCTTTGCCCGCAAACAGGAACTGCACAGGATGTACCGGGTCATTTACAATCTTGGCCAGACGGTTAAGGTCTGTGAACAGGAGGTGCGCACGCTTATATGTGGCAAAACGACGGCAGAAGCCTATCATCAGGGCGTTCGGGTTGATTTTTTCAAGCAGAGACACGACACGTGCCGGATCTCCCTGATTCTTGAGCCATGTCTCGCGGAACTTGTCACGGATATAGTCTGTCAGCTTCTTCTTCAAGGCCATGCGGGTGTCCCAGATAACGTCATCCGGCACATTGTAGATGGAATGCCATATTTTCTCGTTGCTTTGGTCTGACATGAATGACTTGTCAAAATATTCGGCGTAAAGTTTGCGCCACTCAGTAGCTGCCCATGTCGGGAAATGAACACCGTTGGTGACATAACCAACGTGGTTTTCCTCCGGATAATATCCCTTCCATATTCCCGAGAACATTTTCTGGCTTACCCAGCCATGCAGTTTGCTCACACCATTGACTTCCTGGCAAGTGTTGCATGCGAACGTCGACATACAGAACTTCTCATTATGATCATCGGGATTAGTGCGGCCCATGCCGATAAACTCATCCCAGCTGATACCGAGGATTGAAGGATAACCACCCATATACTTGCCGAAAAGTCCTTCGTCAAAATAATCGTGACCAGCAGGCACAGGTGTGTGTACTGTATAGAGTGAAGAGGCACGCACAAGCTCAAGAGCCTGATTGAACGTCAGGCCGCCCTGCACGTAGTCACACAGACGCTGCAAGTTGCACAGAGCCGCATGTCCCTCGTTGCAATGATATATGTCTTTCTTTATTCCGAGCTTTTTCAGGGTGAGGATACCGCCGATGCCGAGAAGAATTTCCTGCTTCAGACGATTCTCCCAGTCGCCTCCGTAAAGAGAATGTGTGATGGGTTTGTCGAAGTCTGAGTTCATCTCGTTGTCGGTGTCAAGCAGATAAAGCTTGATTCGGCCGACGTTTACGCGCCATACGTAAGCATGAACAAGATAATTGACATAAGGAACATCTACAACCATCGGGTTGCCGTCAGCATCGAGCTGCCGCTCGATTGGCAGAGAATTGAAGTTCTGAGCCTCATAGTTGGCTATCTGCTGGCCGTCCATGCTCAGTGACTGCTTGAAATATCCGTATCTGTAAAGGAAGCCAACACCGCACATGTCCACGTTGCTGTCTGATGCTTCCTTAAGATAATCGCCGGCGAGCATGCCGAGGCCGCCGGAATATATCTTCAACACCTGGTTGATACCGTATTCCATGCTGAAATATGCGACTGACGGGCGTGTCGTGTCTGGCTTAACGTCCATATATTCACGGAACTGGGCATACACATCTTTCACCCTTTTCATTATCGCCTTGTCGCGTACTATCTCCTCTTTCCTGTCATAGCTGAGACGTTCGAGCAGCAACACGGGGCTGTGGCCTACCTCTTCATACAGTTTCTCATCAAGGCTTCTCCACAAGTCTCTTGCTTCATAATCCCATGCCCACCACATGTTATGGGCAAGCTCGTCCAAGCATTTTAACTGTTCGGGCAATCTTGATTTTACTGTCATCTCCGTCCATTGGGGAGCATTGACATAATCAGCTTTAATTTTCATAATAAATTATTAAGTCCTAATATAATTGTCTATAAAATCAATAAGAAATAAAAATATAAAATATGATGATTAAAGCATAGCATTAGGAATGCTTTATTTGTTCTGCTTTTCTTTTTTCGGCACGTCTGAGAGCAAAGTCGTATGCTTCGTAATAATATCTGATGAAGTTGCTCCAAAGAGCTTTTCTCGACAGCTTCTCAGCATTGTCACGCGACGTACGGACTTCTTCCGGCGAGAAGTTTGAAAATTCTGCCACAGTATCTTTTATCTTGTCTGCCACTTCAGAATAATTATAGTCTGTACGGTGAATAACTTTTACACCGTCTGTTATTTCACTGGGATGTCCCACTTCAGAGTTGACCCACAGACCGAAACCTGCCAAATCAGACGTGATACACGGCACCTTGAAAGCAATTGCTTCAAGAGGCGTATATCCCCACGGCTCATAATAAGAAGGATATATACACATGTCATTACCCAGCACGAGGTCATAATACTTCATGTTGAATATTCCGTCGTTGCCGTTCAGATAGCATGGCAGGAATATAAGTTTTACATTGTCGTCCTTACGATTCTGCATGTCAAGGTATTTCATCATGTCAAGCACGTTGTCGTGACTCATGTTGTGCAGCCAGTGGGTAATCATCGGCACATGCAGCGGTGTGTCATACGTAAGACCTGACTTCAAACGCTCGACCAAATCCTGACGCGGCTCTCCCACCCAACCCGGTACTTCGATGAAAGCAAGTATCTTCTTGTTGAGGCGGTTGTCACGAAGAAGGCGGTTCATGGCCTCTATATATACGTCTACGCCCTTGTTCCTGAACTCATATCGCCCGCTGGTTGAAACGATGAGCGTGTCGGCATCATCGAGTTCTACACCCAACAGGGCATTGGCAACTTTGAAAATCTGTCGGCGGGCAGCGGCACGCTTATCCGCAAACAATGTGCCTTTCGGCACGAAATCATTTTCAAAACCGTTTGGCAGTACAAAGTCAACAGGCTTGTCAAGCAGTTCCTTACATTCGTTTGCCGTAATCTCGCTGACAGTGGTGAAACAGTCAACATATTTTGCGGTCTGCTTCTCTATCGAATGTTTGCTCTGCATATTAAGCTCGCCTGCCATCTGATCGCCGTTGTAAGCAAAAAGATAATCGTACAGCGGTTTGTTGTTGCCTGCTATACTGCGGCCTATGCTTGTGGCATGTGTTGTAAACAAGGTGGCTATCTGCGGCAGTTTCTTGTTGATGTAAAGCAGACCGAGGCCTGTCATCCATTCATTGCCGTGATAAATCACTTTTTTTGATTCGTCAAGATAAAAATCATAAAAGCTTTCTACCACCTTTGCCGCTCCGTAAGAAAACATCGAAGCCTCGTCATAGTCACCGTAGGCATGAAGGCTGTCAACACCGTAACACTCCCATAAACGAGTATATATTTCATTCTTGTCCTTATAATATTGGCTGAAATCAACCAATATCGCGACAGGCTCTCCCGGCACGTTCCAGCGGCCTGTTCTGACAGAGAGACCCTCAGCAGCAGCCTGCGCTCTCCAATCCTTGAAGACGTTCCTGTCTTCATTAAAATACAATTTGTTGGCTTCGCCCAAGTCGGGGCCGATGAATATGATTTTGTCTTTAAGTGTGTCTTGTAATGTTTTCGCACGCGTAGAAAGAACAGTGTATATACCTCCTACCTTATTGCAGACTTCCCAACTCGATTCAAATATGTAATCGGGTGATATTATTCCTTTAGTCATTAGTTCGCTCATTGTAAAAACGCTGCAAAGATACAAATTTTCTTTACAAAGAAACGGGCACATTGCATAAAATTTCATAAAAGCAAATGTTTTCTTGATTTATATAAATTTGAAAAAGGTACTTTAATACCGTGCTTGTTTTATGTCACAAAAACATATCACACACCTTACCACGTGTTCGTTTTCACATCGGTCGGACATTACCGCTTAACGTAATGTCACTTTGCTTGAAAAACAGTTGCATGCATTGCAATTTGATTTTTCCAGACATCGTACAGGAGCATTATTCAAAAAAGATTGTCCCTTAGGCAAAATTGTTCAAAAAAAACGTGTGCAAACACAACTGCCATGCTGTCATGCCTTTATCCGCATTCACGGTTAAGGTGTGCAATAAAAGTTTGCGTAAAAACGCCATAAAGCGGCATTTTTTGATGCAAAAGCCTACCTCCTGACATGCAAAACACTGTCTTTTGCCATGCCGGACACGTTCTTCAGGTGACCAAAAGATAAGCTTTTACAACGGTAAACGCTGTCTTTTCATGGCACAGACACCAGCTTGTGCCATGTTTCGCGTCCTTATGCCATGTATTGCAGTTCTGTTTCGTCGGCAATCACTGTTTTTCTTGAAATGACATTATGACCTGTCTCTTATACACATCTGACGC
>CALNFG010000057.1 GCA_939792625.1 uncultured Prevotella sp. | reverse complement strand
AAATCAAAACAGCTTCTAAATCCGACGGTCAAGCGGCTTCTCAAACGCTATACGCTCACCTCTCGGGCCATAACTCACGGTGCCGCACCGTACATATCCGACAGTCTGCAGGAGATGCAACATTTGGGTATTGTCATGATTGGTGTCAACCTTTATCGTGCCAAGCCCTATGCTGCGACATACCTCTTCGGCATACGACAGCATCCTCCGGGCGAGTCCGCGTCCGCGGTAAGAAGCCCTTACTGCCAGACGATGAATGACAAGATACGGCCTGTCCGTGAGCCAGCAGGCTTCAGGAGCGGCATAAGCAGCCTCCGGAGCAGACGTAAGACACGCATAGGCGGCCACACATCCATCACCGTCACACATCACATAAGCGGCTCCGGCCTCAATGTCGGCAGCAATGACATCAAGCGACGGATATTCTTCTGTCCACTGGTTACGCCCAAGGTCACGCATCATCTGTTTCGCATCGGCTATCACCTGCCAAATCTGCTCCGTGTCAGAGGCTCCGGCCTGCCTTATTGTCATTCGGCTTTCATTCAGGCTGTCACAGCTCATAGCGTAGTACCTTTAAACACCGTACTCTGCTCTGCAGGCACCATTGTGCCGTTGAGCGTTATCCTTCCCGAATAAAAGTTCTGCTGGATGTTCACAGAAGCCTTGTTTCCGCCACTCCACAACGTGATAAACAGCTGGGCTGATATGGCTCTGCCTGAAACTCCCATCTGTATATATGTGTTGCCTTTCTTGTCTTTCTTTTTTTCATAACGTGACACATTGCCTTCCACCGTTATGCCGCCAAGCCCGTTAAAACCTGACCACGGCACGTTGAAGGCCACCTGAACGACAGCTTTGTCACCACAAACGGCCACAAAGTTGGTGGTCGAAGTGACATGTGCGGTATATCCGCGCTTGAACACCACTTCATCAGCTTCTATCACAAACGCAGTGTCGTCGATTGCCTTACCCGCCTCAACATTATACAGACTGTCTATTCTGTCTTGCATAATCTTGCGCTCTTTCTTTGTCATCTTCTTCTTGTCAATGTCTTGGGCGCTTGCCGCAAAAAACGGCAACACAGCCATAATGACCGCCATTAACATTGTTTTCATACGCATTTCCTTTCTTTTCGCCTTTTATTATAAAACCCACAACACGTCCGAACAGTGCATCCGATAAGATTAAAAACCTATAAACAACACACTAAAGACAGTTAACTTCCGATAAGGATGCCGGCCTCCGTCAACCTGATTTTACCCTTACACCGCGTACGGACGGTCCATTCGCAAGGTTTTCGCCGCCGGTTCATACCGTCCATACCGTCCATACACAGTGCGGACACGAGTCTGTGACAACAATAAAGGCGGCACGATTACTCGAGCCGCCTCAGTCGTTGTAATTCTAAATAAAATCTTAGCCTAAGCTAATAGCCTCTGACGGACATACATCAGCGCATGTTCCGCACTCTGTACACATATCAGGGTTGATAGAATACTTTTCGCCCTCAGAGATAGCTCCTGCCGGACATTCGTCGATACAAGTACCGCAAGCGATACAATCGTCACCAATTACGTAAGCCATAATAATCTTGTTTTTATTTAATTAATAATGTTTTTGTACCTACATTTGTACAATGCAAAGGTAATATATTTATCCTTAATACCTACTTTTAGGTATTCTATTTTAGATTGTTTAACGTTTACGGGCTGTAATCCAGGTTAATAACGAACGGCGTTGTCTGCCGTTCGTTTTTGCAGGGCATAACGAAACAAAGAATCACTCGAAATAGAATGACAGCACAATCATTTTGCTGTGCGCATCGTTGACCGACCTTGCATACATCTTCATGTTCTCGTCACGCAAGCGGTCGGGATGATTTGTGTCAAGACTGTTTATCAGACTGTAACAGAACTTCAGCTCGGGGCGGAGCTTGAAGAACGGCAGATAAATGTCACATCCCAGTCCGAGTTCAAGAAAAAAGTCATATTTCTTGAGCCGGATATAGTCGTTATCTCCTCCTGACAGATTAATCATAGGGTCTACTCCTGCCATAAGATACGGCCTGGCATTGTCAAGACGCGGCGCACTGAACAGCAGATTGAGTGGTGCTGCTATGTAAACGGCCTTCATGTCCTGCGTCTGCACAATTGGCTGACCGTTGTCCAATCTGTCCGTCATGTTATAAAAAGTAAGATGACGGTTGCCGAAATACATCGTAGGAGCTACACGGAAAGCGAAATGATTGCCAAGCCTGAACTCACCAAGCACACCGACATTGAATCCCATGTCCCAACGGTCTTGGTCGCAGGTGATTATTTTCTCCGAAGAAGTCCCGTCTGCTCCGGTCACCATCTGCGGACCGATATTGGCAAACTCTATATCCTGGAAATGTGTACCGACCACCACGCCGAAATGGAACGGCCGCAAATCCGTGTACGGCCGATTCTGCACGGCGCCGCCTTGCGCCGCCGCGTGCAACGCCACAACAAAGAGCGTGATTATCGAAAACAGTCTGTTCATCATTATTATAACGCCATATTCGTCATAATATTACATCAACACATCACCAAAAAGACACAAAACGGCTCAAAGCCACCTGCCGACACGGAGAATACGGGGATTATTTCTTCTCAAAGTCTACCACAATCCTACCTACGAATATACCGTGTTTGCCGTTCTGCTCGTTCGGGACGGGTTTGCCGTCAGGATTGTTCACATATTTCAATTCTTCAAAATAGGTATGCGAATGGCCTCCCAATACAATATCTACATTACGCACCTGTGGCATAACTTCTGTATCGTCGACACCCAGTATGTCCCATCCGAGATGAGAAAGACATATCACGATGTCACACTTCTCTTTCTCCTTCAGCAGTCTTGCCACGTCGTTGGCTGCCCTGACAGGGTCGTTATATTTCACTCCGGCACACGACTCTGCCAGCACCAGCCCGTCAAGCTTGGGCGAAAGTCCGAATATTCCTATCCTAAGTCCGTCTCTCTTAATCACCACATAAGGTCTGACAATATCCTCAAGGGGTGTACCTGTAAAATCATAATTGGCGCACACAATCGGGAAATCAGCCTTTCTGAAAATGCGGGCCATGTTTTCCATGCCGAAATCAAACTCATGATTGCCTATCGCGGCTGCATCATATCCCATCAGATTCATCAGCTCCACCTCTACATCCCCTTTATATAAGGTATAATAAGACGAGCCTTGTGAAAAATCACCGCTGTCGAGCAACAACAGTTCAGGATTCTTTCTGCGTTCCTCTTTCACCATATTCACACGCCGCAAAAAGCCTCCCCGACCGGCCAGCATGGTATCGGCAAGATGAATATTCAACGGGTATATGCAACTGTGAGTATCATTGGTATGCAGTATGACAAGCCGTTTGCCGCCGGCTGAGACACCGGCCAGCATGACACAAGCCATGAACATAGTCAAAACAAAACGTTTCATCTGTCTTCTGTTTTTATTCTTCCTTCCACTTTCGCACTGACGGCCACTCCACGGGCCATCTGTTCACTCATGTACTTCATTATTATATAGCGCACGTTGTTGTCATCACCTTCAGGCGAGTTCACATCGGCAGAACTTTTGAATGCGGACATATTGTCATTGCCCTGAGCAACATAATCAAGCGTGGCCACACGGTATCTGGCCGCAGGGTCTATACCCTTGCCGTTGAGCCGGGCCGACTTCAGTCTGCCGTCACCGGTGATGACAAGCTCGACACCGTGACTGACACCCTCGCCTCCCACGGCGGCTATCTGGCCGAACAGCTCTGTCACCTTGTCGCCGGTAAGTGTCACAAAACACACCTTGTTCTCAAACGGAGCCACGTCAAGCACATCGCCGTAAGTAACTTCACCCTTAGCAAAAGCCGAACGTATGCCGCCTATGTTGTAAACGGCAAAATCAGGACTTTCGCCATAGTCTCTGCCGCACCACACGAGAATATCCGCCAGAAGATTTGACAGACTGCTCTCCGGCTTGCCGGCTGACATATAGTCAGCCACCCTGCCTACCACAGGACTCATGATGCTGTCCACTTTCTGTCTGTAAGGCGCCATAAAAACAGCTGCAGCCTCATCGGGAGCCGCATCATAAACGCTGTCTACAAGTATGCGCGACCGCTCGAAACCGACAATGCGGTAACCGGATGAACACGAGGCACATAACATCATAAAGGACAAAAGTCCGACGGAAATAAACTTTTTACACATATATATACCTGAAAAGCCGTGCAAAGGTAGTCAAAAACGCAAACAAGTCAAAGAAAAACACAAAAAAATCGGGTTACATTTGGCTAACACTCGGAAAATGAGTACCTTTGCACCGCTTTCCGCGTAATCGCTGACAGGAAGAAGAGTAGCCTTGTTATGTTGCGCCGGAACGACAAACAAATTTAATTATCAGAAAACAATGGATTTAATTAAAGTTGCTGAAGAAGCATTTGCAACCGGTAAAAAATTTCCTGAATTCAAAGCCGGTGACACCGTGACTGTCGCTTACAAAATCATCGAGGGTTCAAAAGAGAGAATCCAGCTTTACCGTGGTGTAGTCATCAAGATATGCGGCCAGGGTGACAAGAAGCGCTTCACTGTGCGCAAAATGTCGGGAACTGTCGGTGTAGAGCGTATCTTCCCTATCGAGTCGCCTAACATTGACAGCATTGAAGTAAACAAAATCGGCAAGGTGCGCCGTGCCAAGCTGTATTACCTCCGCAAACTCACCGGTAAGAAAGCACGCATCGCCGAGAAGAAAACTCTTACCAAGAAAGAAAACTAATTTCAGCCACAGGCCTGAAAGAAAAGGTGAAGAAGCATTGTGCTTCTCCACCTTTTTATTTTTGCGAAACATCATCCGCCAGCCAGCACACCGCAGGTGCCTACACCGGCGGCGACACAACGTCATACTATCCGTCATGACCAGGAGCATCTGTACGCTCAATCCGTCCGTCATCGGTTATTCTCAGCCGGCTGTCGGGAACATCGGCGGCGGTAAGGCTTCTTATCTCCCTCACCACGACATTGGCTGTATCACGGCGCGGTCCGAGTCCGCGACGCTGTATGAACGAATGAATACGGCCACCGAGAAAACATCCCTGCCGGTCTATCTCGGCCTCTATCACCGGCGCATAGCCGGATATTCCGGCTATGCTTATACCGTAAGGAGTGCAGAAATTGCCGAGACTGTAAGCAATAAACCTGTCTTTATACAACTCGATGCAGCGTACCACATGAGGCCCGTGTCCGAACACTATGTCGGCGCCATTGTCTATGCAGAAATGTGCAAAACGGCGCAACTCGCCACGGTCTTCGTTGAGATACACCTCTTTTTCATACGGCAAATGCCTGAAGGCCTTACCCTCGCCACCACCGTGGAACGACACTATCACCACATCAGAAATACTGACAAGACTGTCGAGAATCTCTTTAACCTGCCACAGCTCGCGATGTTTCAGCGTATAAGAATTGTGACCGAAGGCACACAGACCGTATCGCACACCGCTGCGTTCCACCACGGCGCATACATCGCGCCCCAGCAGCCCCGAATGTTTTATGCCAAGCATGTCAAGAGCTTTCTCGGTTGACGCCACGCCGTCATAACCGAAGTCAAGAGCATGGTTGTTTGCCATACTCAAATAGTCGAATCCCGCTTCTTTAAGCCGTGGAGCCAATTCGACAGGAGTGCGGAATGCGTATGAATATTCAGAGTCTTTTTTGTTTGCCACATGCGATGTGTCGCATAACGTGCCCTCGAGGTTGGCCACGGCAATATCCGCCCTTGACAGAATGTCTGTCACGTCGGCAAACAGCATACGGCCGTCATCGGCAGGCAGGACACTGTCAGGATAAGTGGTGCCCATCATTATGTCGCCGGCCATGGCCACCACGAAAGTACCGTCAGACGCAGGCTCAGCTTTGCCCTGCTGCCCGCCGCCACCCGGCATACAACGCACAACGGGCGCCGGTTTTTTTTTGCCGGCTCCCGTTGTCGTGCAGGCAGCCGTCAGGCCGCCCATTATAGTCATCAAGAAAAAGAAGTGCGCTTTCATATCAACGGAGGTATCACAGCGACAACTGCACCATACCCCCACGGGCATTCTGCCAGCCTGCGCGCTTGCTTGTCTTTTTATATTCCGTCACTGCATCACCCTCCGTGCGCCTACATAACGGCGCGAGTAATATCTTTCATTGGAATTGCTTACCTTCACACCCTTTGTGCTTGCATGTATGAAGTTGAAGCTGCCGCTTATCTTGTCCACGTCAACGACAATGCCCACATGGCCTATCGGCCCCCTGGTGCTTGAGCCCGTGAAGAACACAAGGTCGCCTGTTCTCACCTCGTCTTTTTCCACCGGCTCTCCCTGAGTGTACTGCGAGCGTGACGAACGGTTAAGGTCAATACCCATGTTCCTGAACACATAACTCGTAAATCCTGAACAGTCAAACGCATTGGGTCCCGAATGGCCTCTGCGGTAACGTGCGCCGAGATGTGAGAACGCTTCATCGAGAACGCTGTCTATTTCACAGAACTCGTAATCTTCGCCATATTCCTCGTTGTCATAGAGGAAGTCAAAATTATCTATTTCCTTATACTGTTCTTCGTTTTCACCGCCGGTATCGTTATCGGCCATCGCGGGCATACCCGCTGCCAACAATCCTACTGCCACGGCTAAAGTCTTCAAAAATTTCATGTTCTGATGGTTTCTGTATAATAGTATATGAAAGGGGTAAGTTTTTTCGTGTGCGAAGATAATAAAAATATATGTCATGACCAAGTCTGTTCACAACTTTTGCAACAGGCAAAAACCATGCCACAACAATGCGTTAAGACGCGTTATCCACTGTTATATTGCATTTTACGGCGAAATGGCTGCAACAAAAATTCAACCACGGGCCTTTACATTCTTTAAGATACTGGATGTCAGGCATTTAACATTTGCTTACACCCATATTTCCAAAAGCTTACCTTTCAGGCTGCAAAAGCTTACCTTTCACCGACCAAAAGGTAAGCTTTCGGAAGGCAAAAGGTAAGCTCTTGAAAAAGGGCTTTCCAACTATCCTTTTTCGACATGTAATCTTCTATCAACAGACATCCCACCGGCGCACGTAAAGCATCTTGTGCGGCCTTAATGTAAATATCACGCAAATGTCCGGATAAGATTTTTTATTTGTTTTTATTTTGTATTGTCTGCAAGTTGAAGTACCTTTGCATAAAGGCCGGCCACACACACCGCAGGCCTGTCTGACAACATTTTGATATATTCCGATTATGAAATACATACTGACTGCTCCCGAAAAACTAAACACGACGGTAAACCTGCCGGCATCAAAAAGCATAAGCAACAGAGCATTAATAATCAACGCACTGGCGGGTAACAGCATTGTCCCTGTCAACATGTCTGACTGTGACGACACTAACGTAATCCTGAAGGCTCTCGACGAAATGCCGCCTGTAATAGACATCATGGCCGCAGGCACGGCCATGCGCTTTATGACGGCATATCTCGCAGTAACGCCGGGAGAACATATCCTGACCGGAACACAACGCATGAAACAACGGCCGATAAAGGCTCTGGTGGATGCACTGAAATACATCGGTGCCGACATAGAATATACGGAAGCTGAAGGATTTCCGCCGCTGCGCATCAGAGGGCGGCATCTTGACGGCGGCCACATCGAGATAAAAGGAGACATAAGCTCACAATACATCTCGGCATTGCTGATGATTGCACCGGTACTGGCCGACGGACTTGAAATAAAACTCGACGGCGAGATAGTATCCCGTCCATACATTGACCTGACAATGTGCATGATGAGAGGATTCGGAGCCGATGCAGAATGGACAGGGGCTGACACGATAAAAGTTAATCCGAAACCTTACGAGCCGAAGAGCTTTATCATAGAAAACGACTGGAGCGCCGCTTCTTACTGGTATGAGGCACTCATGCTGAGACGCGATGCCGAATCAGAAATCACCCTCACGGGGCTGACTGACGGCTCGCGGCAGGGCGACTCGGCCATAAAATACCTGTTCAGCATGCTCGGTGTGAGGACAACATTTAAGACAAGAGAAAGAGGTGTGCCTACCACGGTCACACTGAAGCTGGTCGAAACCAAGCCCCCACGCCTCGACTATGACTTTGTAAACCAGCCCGACATGGCACAGACCATGACCGTATGCTGCGCATTGTCCGACATTCCGTTCAGATTCACCGGACTGGCCTCACTCAAAATAAAAGAGACCGACCGCCTTGACGCACTGAAGACCGAGATGCGAAAGCTGGGGTACGTAGTACGCGAGAACAACACCGGCGAACTCAGCTGGAACGGCGAGCGGTGCCGCCCCGACAACGACATCGTCATAAACACGTATGAAGATCACCGCATGGCAATGGCTTTCGCTCCGGCGGCAATACTCTATCCGGGCATAAGGATAGACAACCCGCACGTGGTAAGCAAATCATATCCGCACTTCTGGGATGACATGCGCCGCGCCGGATTCACGATAACGGAGGAACAATGACATGACGGCCTTACAAGCTTTGGTGCTTCTGGCACTGCTGGCTGTGATCGCATTTGTACTGACAAAGGTGTTCGGAAGTAAAGCCACCACACCTCCGGCAGACACACGGCACGGCGGCGGAGCATGCGCGGCATGCTCCGAACAGCACGGCAAATGCCTGCAAGAATGTGTTATGGAAAATGCCGCGGCAGAAATTGTATATTTCGATGACGAGGAACTTGACCGCTTCAAACAGCGTCCGTCGAACAGCTACACCGACGACGAAGCCTCTGAGTTTGCCGAAGTGATGTACACGATGAAGCCGGAAGAAATCAAAGACTGGCTCAACAGCCTCACTCTGAGGGGTGTCAGCCTGCCCGATCAGCTGAAAGACGAGGCAATAATGCTGATAGAGGAATAAGTCTTTTTCCTCACAAGGCAATAAAACATCATTCTTTCAGTTATATAATAGATAAAAAACAGGACATGCCTGCATGACAGGACCAAGCACGAAGGCGTTCGCCTCCGGCCTGCCATGCCGACATGAGTTCATCTAACTCTCCACATGCGCTTTAAGCTGTCAAGACATATTGCCCCGCTGATGGCTGTCATGATTTTCATGGCAGCCGTAAGCTGTTCTACAGAAAAGAACACAGCACAAAGCCGCTGGTGGCACTCGTTTACCGCACGCTATAATACTTATTATAACGGCACACTGGCATACATCGACGGCTCGCTGGAAAAAGAAACGGGCAACAAGGACAATTTCACCGAGATGATTCCGCTCTACACCGTCCGCAACAAGAACAGCCGCGACTTAGGCTCGGCCAACTTCGACCGGGCAATAGAAAAATGTCAGAAGGCCATACAGTTGCACAGCATAAAGCGACGGCCGAAATGGACAAAAAACAGACGTAAGACGGAAAAAGACATCGAGTGGCTCAACCGTAGGGAATACAATCCCTTTTTGTGGAAAGCATGGATGCTGATGGGCCGCGCACAGTTCATGAAAGGCTCGTTCGACGAGGCGGCGTCGACCTTCGCATACATGAGCCGTCTGTACTCTACGCAACCGGCAATATACGGCAGGGCGAGAGCATGGCTGGCAAAATGTTATATCGAACAAGACTGGATTTATGATGCCGAAGACGTAATCTCAAAAATGAAGCACGACTCGCTGCACTGGCGGGCACGCAAGGAATGGGACTACACCTACACCGAATACTATATCCACACCGGACGGTATGCCGAGGCAATACCTTATCTCAGAAAAGTAATCAAACACGAAATGCGCCGCAAGCAAAAAGCCCGCGAGTGGTATCTCATGGGACAGCTGGAAGCAGCTCTCGGCAATCAGGACAAGGCTTACAAAGCGTTCAAGCGCGTGGTAAGACTCAACCCTCCATACGAACTTGAATTCAACGCACGCATCGCCATGACCGAAGTTATGGCCGGAAGACAGTCTAAAAAGATGATAAAGAGACTGAGGCGCATGGCCGCGTCAGACAACAACAAGGACTATCTCGACCAGGTATATTACGCCATAGGCAATATTTATCTCAACCAGAAAGATACAAGCAACGCCATAGCCGCCTACGAACAAGGCAACATAAAATCTACGCGGGCCGGCATAGAGAAAGGTGTGCTGCTGCTGAAACTTGGCGACCTATACTGGGAACGCGAGGATTTCGCCAACGCACGCCGCTGTTACGGCGAAGCGATAGGTCTGCTGGACAAAGAACGTGAGGACTATGAACAGCTGTCCGAACGCTCGAAAGTTCTTGACGAACTTGTGCCGTACACAGACGCCGTACACCTGCAAGACTCACTCCAGGCCCTTGCAAAAATGCCGGAGGCAGAAAGAAATGCTGCAATCGACCGCGTGATAGAAGCTCTCAAAGAGAAAGAAAAAGAAGAGCGCAAGGCTCAGGCCGAAGCCGAAGCACAACAATATCTGGCAGAACAGGGAGGGACAGGAACCACTGCCACGCAGAACAACACGACAACAAACGCCACTGACAAGAACGGCACATGGTACTTCTATAACCCAACAGCAGTAAGCCAGGGCAAGGCCACGTTCCAGAAGCTATGGGGACAGCGTAAGAACGCCGACGACTGGCAGCGCGCCAACAAGACGGTAGTGGCCATGGCCGGCATGGACGAAGAAGAAATCACCGACGAGATGCGTGACTCCATAGCGGCAGCCGAAGCCGTACAAGACTCCATCGAAAACGCCATGGACAGCGCCCACAACAACCCTCACATGCGTGAATATTATCTTAAACAGATACCTTTCACGGAAGAGCAGGTGACCGAAAGCAACAAGATAATAGCCGACGGACTGTTCCACTCGGGTGTTATATTCAAGGACAAGCTTGACAATCTCACACTCGGCGAGAAGAGCCTGCGCCGGCTCACGGATAACTATAAAAGTTACGAAAACCTCGATGAGGCGTATTATCACCTGTTTCTTCTGTACTCGCGACGCGGGGACAAGAGCATGGCCGCCTCATATCTCGACATGCTGAAACGTGATTTCCCGCAAAGCAAGTGGACGGCACTGTTGGCCGACCCGTACTTTGAGGCCAACGCACGCTTCGGAGTACACATAGAGGACTCTCTCTATGCCGCCACTTACGAAGCCTTCAAAGCCGACAGGTTTGACGAGGTCAGAGCCAACACAGAACTGTCGGAATCGCGCTTCCCGCTCGGAGCCAACCGCGACAAATTTGTATTCATCGGCGGACTGAGCAAGCTCAACAGCGGCGACAGCAACGGTTGTCTTGCCGACATGCAGGAAGTAGTGAGCAAATTCCCCGAAAGCGACGTAAGCGAAATGGCCGGAATGATAATCAACGGAGTGAAAGCCGGCAGACAACTCTACGGAGGCAAGTTTGACATAAGCGACGTATGGGAACGGCGCTCGGCCGTGCTTAACGACAGCGACTCGATAGCCGAACGCAAGTTTGTGGCCGAACGCAACACCGACTTCTCGTTCATGTACGTGTATGCGCCTGACTCTGTGAACGAGAACAAACTGCTATTCGAGCTGGCACGATTCAACTTCACCAACTTCATTCTGAGAAACTTCGATGTGGTGATAGAAGAACAGGGCGGCCTTCACCGCATGAAGGTGAGCGGATTCCTCAGCTACGACGAGGCCCTGCAGTATGCACGTCAGATTAACGGCAACGCCAAGATTAACGAACTTACGAGAAAGGCCCGCGCGATAATCATAAGCAAGGCCAACCTCGAACTGCTCGGCACACAGTTCAGCTACAACGATTACGACAAATTCTACGAACAGCACTTTGTTCCGCTTAAAATAAGCACTGTCAGGCTGCTCACAGAGCCGGCCTCGATAGAGTATGAGCCGGCCGATAACGGAGACGCAGGCAGCGGCAATGATCTGTATAACGGCGGCGTGATAGAGGAAGGGCTGTTTATCGACGAAGAGCAGACAGAACCTGCCGGAAACACAGGTACCATCGTAATACCCGATGAAGAGAACAATGTACAGACCGGCGACGCACCCGGAGGCACAACCACCGTAATACCGACTGAGCCGGAAAACGCACCCGACCCGCAAGAGAACGCACCGCCAAGCGGCACCACGGTGATTCCGGTAGAGCCTGAGAACGATGCGACGCAAACCGTTAACGGCACAACAGTTGTGCCCGAAACAGATGAAGCTGCACAGGAGCCGCAGCCGCAGAACAACGGCAACACATTCATAATAAATGACGAACAGCCTGCAGCCATGCCCGAACAGCCCGAAACGGAAACGCCCGGCAAGACTGTGATTGAAACAGACAGCAGCGACGAGCATGCACCCGCAGCCGGAAACAACGGCACCGCAGGCAGCACCACAATACCGGTGCAGCCCGCCCGGGAAGAGCCTGCCGCAGGACAGAACACAGCAGGACAGCCGGCCAACGAGGACGTACGACCGCAAGACGAGTTCATCATAGAGTTTAACGATGATTCCGGCAACGTGGAGACTCCCACCGACAATAACACCAAGAATAACCACAGGCAAGAAAGTTTCGACCTCGAAGACGAATACTACGACCTCGAAGGATTCTGA
>CALNFG010000056.1 GCA_939792625.1 uncultured Prevotella sp. | reverse complement strand
CAATAGCCTTAAAATCAGCAACAAAGCATTTGTCCGTTAACTGCCGATAACTCCGATGCGGAGCGACTAACTCCCGTTAACTTCATTTTGACACATCTCCCGTCCGTTTGTTTTTGACTTAAATTTATGATGCTATGAATAAGATAATACGTAAACAACAGTTTTCTGAGAAGGTTTTTCTGTTTGAGGTGGAAGCTCCCCTTATAGCAAAGAGCCGCAAGGCCGGTAACTTTGTTATTGTCAGGATTGGTGACAAGGGTGAGCGTATGCCGCTGACCATTGCCGATGCAGATATAGACAAAGGTACGATAACAATTGTTGTGCAGGAAGTCGGTTTGTCATCGACAAAGCTATGTATGTTAAATGAAGGTGATTATATTACCGACGTGGTAGGTCCGTTGGGCAATCCTACCAGAATAGAAAAATATGGTACTGTGATATGTGCCGGAGGAGGAGTGGGCGTAGCCCCCATGTTGCCGATTGTGAAAGCTCTGAAGGCTGCAGGCAATCGTGTGCTGTCTGTGATAGCAGGCCGCAATAAGGAGCTGATAATACTTGAAGATGAAGTGAGGGCCAATAGTGATGAATTGCTGATAATGACAGATGACGGCTCTTACGGCGAGAAAGGTGTTGTGACTGTTGGTATGGAGAAGCTTATACAACAGGAACATATCGATAAGGTGTTTGCCATAGGTCCTCCGATAATGATGAAATTCTGCTGCATGCTTACTCAGAAGTATAATATTCCGACCGATGTTTCGTTGAACACGATAATGGTTGACGGTACCGGCATGTGTGGAGCATGTCGTCTGACAATAGGTGGAAAGACGAAGTTTGTATGTATAGACGGACCTGAGTTTGACGGAGCTTTAGTTGATTGGGATGAAATGTTCAAACGTATGGGGACGTTCAAGCGTGCCGAGCGTGAGGAGATGGAGCATTTTGAGGAGCATCTTGCAAATGTGCCGGCCGGACAAGACATAAATGTTACCGGCTTAACGAAGCCTGAGTATGATATGGACGTAGAGCCGACCGAAGAGTCTCTTGAGGTGCTTACGGACAGAAACGCCGGATGGAGAAAAGCTCTGCGCTCGTCAATGAAGCCGAAAGAGCGTACGGCAATAAACCGTGTGTCAATGCCGGAACTTGAGCCGTCATACCGCATCACCACACGTTATGAAGAAGTAAACAAGGGACTGACTAAAGAAATGGCACTTACGGAGGCAAAGAGATGTCTTGACTGTGCAAAGCCTACATGCGTGGAAGGCTGTCCGGTAAATATAGACATACCTTCGTTTGTGAAGAATATAGAGCGCGGGCAGTTTCTTGCTGCTGCTAAAGTACTGAAAAACACATCGGCTCTGCCGGCTGTATGCGGGCGTGTGTGTCCTCAGGAAAAACAGTGCGAAAGCCGTTGCATACATTTAAAGATGAACGAGCCTGCTGTCGCGATAGGCTATCTGGAACGTTTTGCCGCTGATTATGAGCGCGAAAGCGGGAATATGTCGATACCTGTTGTGGCAGAGTCTAATGGTATAAAGGTTGCTGTCGTGGGCTCAGGTCCGGCAGGACTTAGCTTTGCCGGCGATATGGCCAAGCGTGGTTATGACGTGTATGTGTTTGAAGCTTTGCATGAGATTGGCGGTGTGCTGAAATACGGAATACCGGAATTCCGTTTGCCGAACAGAATTGTCGATGTAGAGATTGACAATTTACGCAAAATGGGTGTTCATTTCCAGACAGACTGCATTATAGGAAAAACAATCAGCATAGAGCAACTGGAGAAAAGCGGATTCAAAGGTATATTCATAGGCTCCGGTGCAGGATTGCCTAATTTCATGGATATTCCCGGTGAGAATTTGATTAACGTGATGTCATCAAATGAATATCTTACGCGTGTAAATCTTATGGATGCTGCCAATCCTGTAACAGACACACCTCTTAATATAGGCAAGAAAGTACTTGTCGTTGGTGGTGGAAATACAGCCATGGACTCTTGCCGAACAGCCAAAAGGCTTGGCGCAGAAGTTACCATTGTTTACAGACGTTCTGAAGCAGAGATGCCTGCAAGAGCAGAAGAAGTAAAGCATGCGAAGGAAGAAGGTGTGAACTTCATGTGTCTGCACAATCCGATAGAATATGTTGCCGATGAAAACGGTGCTGTAAGGCAAGCAGTATTACAGGTAATGACACTTGGAGAACCTGATGCTTCTGGCCGCAGACGTCCTGTCGCGGTTGAGGGTAAGACTGTTACGATAGATACAGACCAGGTGATTGTTGCAATTGGAGTATCACCTAATCCGCTTGTACCGAAGTCAATAAAAGATTTGGTGCTTGGGCGCAAGAATACTATTGTGGTTAATGAGGAAATGCAAAGTTCACGGCCTGAAATTTTTGCCGGTGGTGATATTGTGCGTGGTGGAGCCACTGTCATACTGGCCATGGGTGACGGACGACGTGCTGCTGACAATATGGATAAGAAACTGCGGCTTTAATTTCCTGTGTTGATTATATGATTTTGTGAAATTCATTATTTGAGGTTATGTGATTGCCGTTCATGCAGCAGGTGTAAGACGGGCAGTCTCATAACCTCATGGATTGTTTCAGAATATAAAAAATGAACGGATTATATACTATTATTTTACTCATCTTGAGTAATGTCTTTATGACGCTTGCATGGTACGGACATTTGAAGTTGCAGAATGCCGGCATTTCTGCGAAGTGGCCGTTGATAGGTGTGATAGCGTTTTCTTGGGGTATAGCTTTTTTTGAGTATTGCTGTCAAGTGCCGGCTAACCGTATAGGTTTTCAAGATAACGGAGGCCCGTTTTCACTCATACAGCTAAAAGTTATTCAGGAATGCATAAGTCTTGGTGTGTTTGCTGTTATCATAAACATTCTTTTTCAGGGACAAACATTGCATTGGAATCATGTGCTTGCATTCTTCCTGATTATTTGTGCTGTATATCTTGTTTTCATGAAGTAGACTTAGATTTTAAAGAAAAACGTATGCCTTCTTTGTCTGCTGAACAGAAACTTGAGAGGAGAATCAAGAGCCGTTTTCAGAAAGCTATTTATGATTATGGCTTGGTTGACGATGGTGACAAGATACTTGTAGGCTTGTCTGGAGGCAAGGATTCCTTGTGTCTACTTGATCTTTTGGCAGAGAGGCAGAAAATAACTAAGCCTGATTTTTCTGTTGAAGCTCTGCATATCAGAATGTCCAATATAAAATATGAGTCGGACATATCTTATTTGCAGGATTTTACAGAGAGTCGCGGTGTAAGGTTTCATCTTGTTACAACCGGATTTGACGCTTCAACAGACAGCCGTAAGTCGCCGTGTTTTTTATGTTCATGGAACAGACGCAAACAAATGTTCTTAAAAGCTCAGGAACTTGGATGTAACAAAATAGCATTGGGGCATCACATGGACGATATAATCCATACGGCGATGATGAACATGTTCTTTCAAGGCAGCTTTTCCACAATGCCTGTAAGACTGAACATGCGCAAGATGCCTCTGACCATAATCAGGCCTCTGTGTCTTGAAGTGGAAAATGATTTGCGGCAATATGCCTTGAACTGCCGTTACAGAAAGCAGATAAAACTTTGTCCTTATGAAACAAATTCACATCGTTCGGACATGCGGAATATGTTTTCTCATATTGAAACGCTGAATAATGAGGCACGTTATTCTGTATGGACGGCTTTGGAGAAAGAAGGTAAATTGATAGAAGAATGATGCTTATTGAAAAACAATCAGGCGTTAACAGGTTTGATATTGTGTTAAGCCCGATTGTTTTTATGTTTTTTGAATGTTGTTATTTATAGTCAGACTGTCTGTTGAATATGTTTTTTCCCAAATCCCATTGAACACCTATATTAAAATTAAAGAAGCCGTTGCTCCCTTTGCTTACACTCATACCGGTTGTAGACAGTCCGTCGAAAAATTCACTTGTTAGCAACTGGTATGCGATGTCGGCATACAGGCTTAACCGTTTGTTCAGGCGGTATGTACTGCCTATACCGACACCTACCACAGGTGAACTTGAGCCTATACCGAGATTGCTGATGAAACCGGCACGTGGAAAGACAAGCATGTTCCATTTACGTTTGTCGTCATAACCGGCTATTATGTTGTGCAGATTTATGAGGACATCACCGCAAATCATAATGAATCCTCCTTCATCCATATTGTCTTTGGACAACCATTCGATGTGGTCATTTCTGAAAAGAGGAAAACCATTTTCCCAGTTGAATCTTGCCCTGATGCTTATTTCTGGTGAAAACCATTTGCCGGCGCCTACATTGAGACCGAAGGTCTTGCCTTTTGGGAAAACATTAGAGAAATTGCATCCGTATGGATTGAGCAAAGTCATGTCAAGTCCGGCCTGCAAATACCAATTGCTCCAAAACGAATTTGTTACTATGGGGTCGTTACTCGTATCTTTGTGCTGTTCTTGAGCGTATGATGTCGATGTAAAGAAAAACATCAATGATAATACAAACAATATCTTTTTCATACTTACTTATTTTTTATGCAGTTAAAGTCAGTGAAGTTTATCTGGCGTTGTCAACTCTTTTAAATGTATTGTTGCCCAAGTTTATTTGCAGCCCGACGTTTATGTCAAAGAATCCGTTGTTACCCGACATTCCAGTATCTTTTTCTACTCCTGTAAATCCGCTTGATACCATCTGGTAAGCAATGTCAAAATAAATACCGAAGCGCTTGTTTATCTTGAAAGTGTTGCCTATGCCGAAGCCGAGCAGGGGTGAGCCTTTTGATACGCCGAAGTTATATATGGCTCCAGCACGGGGGAATACTTGCAGATTCCACAGTCTGTCAGGCTCGTATCCGAAGATAAGGTTGTGAATGTCAAACTGAATGTCTCCCACAACCGACATATAGCCGCCTTTGTGCATGTTTACTCCATTTTGGTAGAATGGAGCCAGCCATGTCAAGTGTCCGTTTTCAAACAGTTTTATACCGTTCTCCCAATTCACTTTGGCCCGCAAACCGAGTCCCGGGGTAAACCATCTTCCGGCGGCGGCATTTACGCCGAAAGATTTTCCGTTTGGAAAGACATGAGAGAAACTGTGTCCGTACGGATTCTGCAGTGACATATCCAGTCCTACCTGAACATACCAGTTACTCCAAAAAGAATTCAGACTCACGGCATATTTGTCCGGTGATACCAAACTTCCACTTTGCGCCTGTGCGTTGGACATGCTGAAAGTAAATAAGGTGAAAACCAATGTGATAAGAATCTTTCTCATTTTTTATTGTCAATGTTTGTTTTTGTTGCTTAAAATAGTTCTGGCACGCAATATTTAATTTGTTTGATTCGTTGATTCCGCGGGCAAAGATAATACAAATTAATTAAATATTCTGTATTGCAGTTATTTTTTACTTAATTATGACGTTACAAATCAGTAAGTTTTGCGTTATATAAAAAATATCACTTTAATACTATGGTTTATAACGAACTTGGAAAGACAGGAATGCGTGTATCAAATCTCGGTTTTGGTGCGTCATCACTTGGCGGCGTTTTTCATGATATACGCGAATCAGAAGGTATAAAGGCTGTTCATGTGGCAGTAGAAAGTGGAATAAATTTTATTGATGTGTCTCCTTATTACGGTCATTATAAGGCTGAAACTGTGCTGGGTAAGGCTTTAAAGGAAATACCAAGAGACAAGTATTATCTTTCGACAAAAGTCGGTCGTTACGGCAAAGATGGTGTGAATACATGGGATTATTCAGCCGAGCGTGTGACAGACAGTGTTTATGAGAGCATGGAGAGACTCAATATCGACTATATAGATTTGATAAATGTTCATGATGTCGAATTTGCAGATCTTAATCAGGTGGTTAACGAAACATTGCCTGCATTGGTCAAGTTGCGTGAGAAAGGAATTGTTGGACATGTCGGCATAACCGACTTGCAGCCGGAGAATCTCAAGTGGGTGATAGAACATGTTCCGGCAGGTACTGTGGAATCTGTTCTTAATTTCTGCCATTATAGTCTGAATGATGAAATGCTGCTTGATTATCTAGACTTTTTTGAAGCAAACAATGTTGGTGTGATAAATGCATCCCCGTTCTCTATGGGACTTTTGTCACAGCGTGGTGCTCCTGACTGGCATCCGGCACCCGAACCTCTTAAGGAAGCATGTAAACGTGCTGCAGATTATTGTAACACACAAGGATGTCCGATAGAAAAACTTGCAGTACAATATTCAACAAGTAATCCGCGTATTGCCACAACTTTATTCAGCTCGGCAAATCCTGCTAATGTTCTGAAAAATATTGAATATGTTAATGAGCCTGTGAATGAAGAGCTTGTAAAAGCTGTGCAGGAAATAATAGGCGATCAGATGCGTGTGCGTTGGGCCAACACATAATTAAATATATTTTTAATAAACAACACTACTGTAAATCGTGAAATTGTTTTTGCGATATTAGAAGTAGTGTTGTTTAATCATTTATTAATTAAAAAAACAGACTACATCCATAAAATGGTACAAACGATAATTGATTCTCATTCACATTTGTGGTTGAAACAAGACACAGCATGGAACGGCATGCCTGTGAAAACGTTGAAAAACGGACGTTCATTTTTTCTGACGGAAGAAGTTCAGATGCTTCCTCCTTTCATGATTGACGGTCGTAATACCGCCGAAGTGTTTTTGTCTAATATGGATTATGCTCAGGTCGGCGCGGCAGTTGTTGTGCAGGAATTCATTGATGGTTTGCAGAATGATTATCTTGAGGAAGTCAAATGTAAGTATTCTGACCGCTTTTTCGTTTTTGGAATGTGTGATTATTTCACACCTGGATTCCTTGACGATGCGAAGTTGCTTGCCGCTCGCGGATTTAAGGGCATTGCTGTGCCGGGACACAGACTGATAACGGATAAAAAGAGAGTGCGTCTTAACTCGCCTGAAATGATGGATATGTTCCATTTTATGGAAGATAATGGAATGATACTGTCTGTCTGTATTGCTGAAAATAATATTCAAACAGACGAAATGAAAGAGGTCATTCAGGAATGTCCCAACCTGAAGATTGCAATCGGTCATTTTGGAATGGTTACGACTCCCGGTTGGGAAGACCAGATAAAACTTGCTTTACATAATAATGTGATGATTGAGTCCGGTGGTATAACATGGCTTTACAACAGTGAGTTCTATCCTTTTAAAGGTGCAGTAAGGTCCATACGTAAGGCCATTGATATGGTAGGTGCAGACAAACTGATGTGGGGGTCAGATTATCCTCGTACGATTACAGCCATAACATACAAGATGTCTTATGACTTTGTTTGCAAGACTGATGAACTTACAGATGTCGAGAAATCATTGTTCTTGGGTGAGAATGCTCGTAAGTTTTACGGTTTTGACCATTTACCGGTATTGCCTTATGTAAAAAATATGTCAGAATAAAATCCGTATTAAATGGTGTGGCATGGGCATTTTGGTAAGAAAAAGTGTATGAATCAGGAATAATGTAGAAATATATAATCTTACAATAATCATGAAGACGAGAAATTATACCGTGCCTTTGGCATTAATATTTTGCCTTTTCTTTCTTTGGGCAATCAGCAGTAATCTGTTGCCAACGATGATAAGGCAACTTATGAAGACCTGCGAACTTAACACTTTTGAGGCTTCGTTCACGGAAAGTGCTTATTGGCTGGCCTATTTTATATTCCCGATACCGATAGCGATGTTTATGAAACGTTACAGCTATAAGGCAGGAATTGTGTTCGGTCTGTCTCTTGCAGCATTGGGAGGCTTCCTTTTCTTTCCGGCGGCGATAGTGAAGTCTTATTGGGTTTATCTTTGTGTTTTTTTCATAATAGCTACGGGTATGTGTTTCCTTGAGACCGCAGCCAATCCTTATGTTACGGTATTGGGAACTCCTGAGACAGCCATACGCAGACTTAACCTTGCACAGTCGTTCAACGGTCTTGGAGCATTCATTGCGGCAATGTTTCTCAGCAAGCTTGTCTTAAGCGGCAATAATTATACCCGTGACACGTTGCCTGCCGATTATGAAGGTGGTTGGGAGGCATACATACAGCAGGAAACTGAAGCCATGCGCCTGCCTTATCTGGTCTTGGGATTGTTGCTCCTTGTTGTGGCTTTGGTATTTGTGTTTACAAAATTTCCGAAGATTGCAGATGAGAATGAAGGCGGGAAAAATGCAGGAAAAGAAAAACTGATAGATTTCTCCGTTCTGAAGCATTCACATCTTAGGTGGGGAGTGATAGCCCAGTTCTTTTATAACGGTGGTCAGACGGCCATAAACAGTCTGTTCCTTGTTTATTCATGTGTGTATGCCGGACTTGATGAATCTACCGCAACAACGTTTTTCGGACTCTATATGCTGGCTTTCCTCGTGGGGCGCTGGGTCGGTACGGCCCTTATGGTCAAGTTCAGTCCTCATCGTATGCTGTTGTTCTACTCGATTATGCTTATAATTCTTTGCGTCGTCATTTGTGTGTTTGGCGGATATGTCGGACTTTACGCCATGCTTGCGGTATCGTTCTTCATGTCGATTATTTATCCTACGCAGTTCTCGTTGGCTTTGCAGGGGCTTGGCGGACAGACAAAGAGCGGGTCGGCTTTTCTTGTCATGGCTATAGTCGGCAATGCCTGCCTGCCACAGTTTACGGCATACGTGATGCACGTCAATGAACACATTTATCATATAGCTTATATCGTGCCGATGGTATGTTTCGCTTTTTGTGCATATTACGGTTGGAGAGGATATCGGGTTAAGTCCTGAAGATAATAAGAATTCAATAATTTCTGCAAAATAAATTTATAGTGAAAATGAAAGCAGTACGCATTTCCGCACCCATGGAAATAGGTGTGGCTGAAATTGAAAAGCCGGTCATTAAGGCTGACGAAGTGTTGGTTAAAATCAAATATGTAGGTTTCTGTGGCTCAGACCTCAATACGTATCTTGGGCGTAATCCCATGGTGAATTTACCCGTTGTGCCCGGTCATGAAGTAGGTGCCATTATAGAGGAGGTCGGAAGTGAAGTTCCTGCAAATCTGACAAAAGGTATGGTGGTCACGTTGAATCCGTACACCAACTGTGGCTCATGCGCATCGTGTCGCAACGGGCGTTATAACGCATGTGAACATAACGAGACTTTAGGCGTACAGCGTCAGGGCGTAATGTGTGAATATGCTGTTTTGCCGTGGATAAAGATAATACCGGCCGGTGACATCCCGGTGCGTACTTGTGCGCTGATTGAGCCTATGAGTGTAGGCTTTCATGCAGTAGCCCGTGCCGGTGTGACAGACAACAGCTATGTCATGGTTATAGGTTGCGGCATGGTTGGTCTTGGCGCCGTCATGCGTTCATCCTTGCGAGGGGCTACGGTTATAGCTGCCGATATTGACGACGAGAAGCTTGCACTTGCTCGCGAGGCCGGCGCAACATATACTGTCAATACAATGACAGAAGATGTGCATAAACGCATGCAGGAAATAACGTCGGGACTTGGAGCCGATGTCGTTATCGAGGCTGTGGGAAGTCCTGCCACTTATGTCATGGCAGTCAACGAGGTTGGTTTTACAGGTTGTGTTACATGTATAGGTTACGCAAAGAGTGAAGTGTCTTTTCAAACAAAACTGTTTGTACAGAAGGAACTTGACATACGCGGCTCGCGCAACGCCACTCCTGCCGACTTCCGCGCCGTGATAAATTGTGTCAATACCGGTCGTTATCCCATTGAGAAGTTCATTTCAAAGGTTGTGGAGCCTGAAGAGGCGGCAGAGGCGATGAAAGAATGGAGTGAGAATCCCGGCAAGGTGTTCCGCATACTTGTGAAATTCTGATGTTTAAATTTTAGTTATAAGAAGTGTTTAGCTTTGCTTGATTTGTAAGTTTCGGCGGCAGCATAATAAATGCAGTCGTCGAAATTTATTATTTTATATTTTATACGGAATAAAGCATTGCTTTATTTTTTGTCTTTAATTTATACATTTGGATGCAGTCCTTCCGTTAGTTATTATATCTATATAAAAAATATGAGTAATAAGAAACGGCATACCAAATGGATTTGGAACAGCTTATCAGTAAAATAAAGTCCGGTGATACAGAAGCGTTTGGCTTGTTATATGATTTATATTATCCCAAGATGCGTGGAATTTGCATCAAAATAGTAGGGCACAACGGTGCAGACGTTGATGATATCGTACACGACGCTTTTGTTCTGGCTTTTATCTCTTTGGATAAGCTCAAGAATCCGTGTAAATTTGGTGAATGGCTTACTACGATAACCAAGAATGTTTCTTTGAAATATATTGACCGTTCGTGCCGTAATGCAGCTGTGCCTTTGCCTTCGGTATCGGATGATGATTTTGATTATGCAGATACAGCCGGCAATCCGGAGTCCGCCGTGTTGCGCGATGAGCTTTTGTCTTTGGTAGACCGCCTTCCCGAAGGTTACGGGAAGGTATTCAGATTGTCTGTGATAGAAGGTTTTTCGCATGTTGAGATAGGCCGTATGTTAGGTATAGAACCTCATAGCTCTTCTTCTCAGTTGTCACGTGCAAAAAAGATGTTACGCAAAATGGCTGACAGATACAAATTGTTGACAGTGTTGTCAATCATCAGTTTAATGTTACCTGTGTGCAGATATCTGATAAAAAAAGAGTCCGGTAAAATAAAAGAAGAACGCATGGCCGGTATGTCAGATAATCTTAAATTAAAAGGTAGTACTCGCGATTCAGATAAAAATCAGTCTGTTGTATGTCATGTTGAAGTGTCAGGGGCTAAAGTTCAAGTTCTATTTACCGGTAATCAAGACAGTCGTATCATAGCAGACAGTTTGCATGAAGACACTGTACCTGCTGTTGCAAGTGTCAGTCAGGATTCAGTAATGCGTCAATCCGACAGGTATCTGTCTGTGACAGACAGCGTGTGCAGCCGCGTGTCAGAACAGTTACCCTTGTTGCACACCTCTGATGTGGAAATGGTAACGGATTTGAAAAAGAATTCAGGATGGAGAATGTTGATAGCCGGCTCACTTGGTCCGGCGTTGGTGCAGAATGTTTATAAGCTCATAACGTCATCAGGACAGGGCGGTGCAGGTAGCTCACAGTCATCTTTCAGTACGTGGGAGGAATATTATGACTATCTTGCCACTCGCGGGCATGAAGACATGTCTGAAGATTCGGTTGTGCTGATGAATATAGCTAAGAATAACAGCGGCGACATCATAGAGCGCGAACGTCATGACAAGCCTGTGACATTCGGTCTGTCTCTGACAAAAGAACTCGGTGGAAGATGGAGTCTGGAGACAGGACTGCAATATTCGTTGCTGAGGTCAACATTCATCATGGGTGACGGCGGTGACAATGTCTGCAGGACACAAAAGGTACATTATATGGGCATTCCTTTGCGTGTGTCCTACCGTATAGCTGACTATAAGAGGTTGTCGGCTTACGGCTCGGCCGGAATAGTGATGCATGTGCCTGTCGGCGGCAGTGTGAAAGAGAATCTTGTGACTGATTCAACAGCCATGTTTACCGAACGCAGACATGTGCATGCGCCGTGGCAGTGGGCTGTAAATGTAGGCTTGGGCGCACAGTATGAAATATTTGACGGTCTGAGCCTGTATGTCGAGCCTACGTTAAACTATTACATACCTGCAGGCGGAAGTGTCCGGACAGTATGGACGGAGCGTCCGTTTACGTTCAGTGTTCCGTTCGGAATAAGGCTTACCTGGTAAGCGTAATCTTGCAAAGCAGTCTTTGAGACGGGTGTTGTATCTATAATGATATAACCATAAAGTCTTTAAGAATGTATAAATTGAATGATTACGTCTGCAGCGGATTGGTTTATCTGAACAATCTGCTGCGGTCACGGCACAAAGTGCTAGACTCGCTGATGATTTATTCAACCACGCTTTGCCAGTCGCGATGTAAGCATTGCCAGATATGGAAAAAGCCTGAGGAGAGTCTTTCGCTCGATGATATCCGGAAGATAATGAATAGCAGATGTGTCACCCGTCATACGATGGTGGGGCTTGAAGGAGGAGAGTTTGTCCTGCATCCGCAGGCGCGTGAGATATTGGCGTGGTTTAAGGCCAACCATCCAAGATACACACTTCTCTCAAACTGTCTTGCTCCGGCCAGAGTGATCGATGCCGTGCGGACTTTCCGTCCGGCCCGCTTGTATGTGTCACTTGACGGAGATCGTGACACATACAAGCGTATGCGTGGTGTTGACGGATATGACAAAGTGATAAGAGTAGTCGAGGCGGTGAAAGATGTTGTGCCGACATCGCTTATGTTTTGCCTCTCGCCGTGGAACAGCTTTGAAGACATGGCGTATGTCATTGACGTTGCACGACGGTATGACATGGATGTGCGCATCGGCATATATGGCACCATGGCTTTTTTTGACACTACCGGTGAGCTTCTTGCAGCCGGGACGGACGGTTATGCCAGACAGATACCTCAGAGCATACACGATACGGATGAGAACTATGATTTTGTGGCTTTGTATGACGAATGGAAAAACGGGCGCCTGAAGTTGCGTTGCCAAAGCATATTCAGTGAACTCGTGATACATTCAAACGGCAATGTGCCTTTGTGCCAGAATCTTGACGTT
>CALNFG010000055.1 GCA_939792625.1 uncultured Prevotella sp. | reverse complement strand
CGCAAGTGGTTTTTGGAGGACGCATATTTGTGATAGCCACAAAAGCTGAAGCGGAAAAAGCCGTGTCATATCTTCTTTCACAAGATATATTGGGCATAGATACCGAAACTAAACCTTCTTTCAGGCGCGGACATACCCATGATGTGGCATTGCTGCAGGTCTCAACTCATGATACATGTTTTCTTTTCCGGCTAAATCTTACCGGCATGACTTCAGACATAATACGTTTATTAGAAGATGTGAAAATTCCCAAGATAGGTTTATCTTTGCATGACGATATTCATTCATTGCATAAAAGGGCGGATTTTAAGCCCGGTAATTTTATAGATTTGCAACAGCACGTCTGTGAATTAGGTATAGAAGACTTGAGTCTGCAAAAGCTTTATGCCAATTTCTTTCATCAGAAAATAAGCAAATCGGTGCGCCTGAGTAATTGGGAAACAGATGTGCTTAGTGACAAACAGAAACTTTATGCGGCCACTGACGCATGGGCTTGTATAAAAATATATGAGGAGTTGTGCAGGTTGGAGGCAACCGGGGATTATGAATTAGTTATAACTGATGAACATAAAAATTGAAAGAATGTATAAAAACATATATTTAAAGAAAGGTAAAGAGGAAAGTCTCAAACGTTTTCATCCATGGGTATTTTCGGGAGCGATAAGTCATGTTGACGAAGGTATAGAAGAGGGTGATGTTGTCCGTGTCGTGGCTGATGACGGCAGTTTTGCCGCAGTCGGACATTTCCAGATTGGAAGTATTGCCGTTAGGGTGTTGTCCTTTGAGGATATAGAGATAGGCGATGACTTTTGGCAAGAGCGTCTGACGGCCGCATTCCGTATGCGTCAAAGCATAGGCATAGCAGATAATGAATGTAACAATACATTTCGTCTTGTACACGGGGAAGGCGACAATCTGCCCGGATTGGTAATTGATTGTTACGGTAAGACTGCTGTCATGCAGGCCCATAGTGTCGGTATGCATGTCTGCCGTGATGCCATTGCGCGTGGTTTGATAAATGTTATGGGGTGCCGTATAGACAGTGTTTTCTATAAAAGTGAAACAACCCTGCCGTTTAAAGCGGACTTGGGACAAGAGAATGGTTTTATTATAGGCGGGAATAATGATAATGTAGCCATGGAGAATGGCTTGAAGTTTCATGTAGACTGGTTGAAGGGACAAAAGACCGGCTTTTTTGTTGACCAGAGAGAAAACCGCAGTTTGCTGGAACGTTATTCAAAAGGTAAGGCCGTGCTTAATATGTTCTGTTATACAGGCGGATTCTCTTTTTATGCCATGCGTGGAGGTGCGAAACTTGTTCATTCGGTAGACAGCAGCGCAAAAGCCATCGAACTTACGAATGCCAATGTTGAACTGAACTTTCCCGGAGACAGACGTCATGAAGCCTTTTGTGATGATGCTTTCAAATTCCTTGATTCTGCCGATGGCATTTACGACCTGATAATACTCGACCCTCCTGCTTTTGCAAAACATCGTGCGGCTTTACATAATGCACTTAAGGGCTACACACGCTTGAATGTGAAAGCGTTTGAACATATAAGGAAAGGTGGTATCTTGTTTACGTTCAGTTGCAGTCAGGTAGTGACAAAGGATAATTTCAGAAATGCAGTATTTACGGCTGCGGCCATAGCCAAGCGTAATGTCAGGATTTTGCATCAGTTGCATCAGCCGGCTGACCATCCGATTAACATTTATCATCCTGAAGGAGAGTATTTAAAGGGGTTGGTATTGTATGTTGAGTGATTTGTTTGTCAGAAAGATTTCTGATTTTATAAGAACCAATGGTCTGTTGTCCTTGTCGGAAAAGCATTTGGTGGCTTTGTCAGGCGGAGCGGACAGTGTTGTTCTTGCTTTGGTGATGCAGCAGCTGGGATATCATGTTGAGGCTGTGCATTGTAATTTCCGTTTACGTGGAGACGAGTCAGACCGTGACGAAAGGTTTTGTGTGAAATTCTGTAAAGAGAGGAATCTGAAACTGCATACCGTACATTTTGATACAACGTCTTTTGCTGAAATGCGAAAAATCAGCATTGAAATGGCTGCGCGGGAGCTTAGGTATTCATATTTCAGACGGCTTGCTGAGGATATCGGTGCGGCATCAATCTGTGTGGCTCATCATCAAGATGATTCGGTAGAAACTGTGCTGATGAATCTTATACGTGGTACCGGAATACACGGACTTGTGGGTATACAGCCTAAGAACGGCAAAATTGTGCGCCCGTTATTGTGTGTGTCACGTAAAGAGATTGAAACAGAACTCATTCAAGCAGGACAAGAATATGTGACAGACAGTACTAATCTTATAGATGATGTTACGAGGAATAAGATTCGTCTTGACATATTGCCGTTGATGAGAGAAATAAATCCTTCTGTCAATGCAAGTATAATGAAAACGGCTGCTCGTCTGGATGATGTGGTAAAAGTTTTTGATTCGGCGGTCAATGAGGCGGTGGCAAGAGTTGCGGAAAAGACAGATGAAGGTGTTTTAAAAATAGATTGCATAAAATTGGCTGATGAGCTGTCACCTGAATATGTACTGTTCAGCATGTTGAGTAAATGTTCGTTTACATCGGCGCAAGTGGAACAGATATATCGCGTGATGGAAGCTGTGCCTGGAAAAGTTTTTTATTCGGAAACTCATCAGTTGCTTGTTGATAGGGGGCGCTTTATCGTAGAGCCTTTGAGCAGTGGATGTTGTAAGGAAATGCGGGTGCCTGAATGTGGAACTTATGTTTATAATGAAAGTGCTAAGTTCTGGTTTGAACAGATTGATGTAGATGATACTTTCGTGATCTGCAAAGACAGTAGATGTTGTCAGGTTGACATTGCCGCATTATCGTTCCCGCTGACAATTCGCTGCATTCGGCATGGTGACCGCTTCGTGCCTTTTGGCATGAAGGGTTCAAAGCTAGTAAGTGATTATCTTACGGATAAGAAGATGAATCTGTTCGATAAACGCCGACAACTTGTTGTCACTGATGCACGCGGAGAAATAATTTGGCTTGTTAACCAGCGTACCGATGACAGACACCGTATAACCGACCGTACAAAGTGTGTTCTTAAAATAACCATTATTTGATGTTTTTATGTGTCTGTACCGGTTGATGACTGCTGTCGTAAAGTTTATGAAAGGCGGATTCTTTCGTGATTTGTGATGCTGTTGTTGTTTTAATCTTATGATATTCTCATCGTAACGTCTTTGTAACATGCTATGTTTACTTTTGCAGTAAAATACAAACACAGTATGAATAAGAAGCTTTTATTGTTAGCATCGTTCGTATTATGCGGCATACTTCCGGCTGTTGCTGAAGATGATGATAAAGTGGACTTGAAGCCTAAAGTTCACGGAACAATACGTGGAAAGTATGAATATCAGACTGAAGAAGGCGAGGGACGTTTCCAGGTGCGTAACGCCAGAGTAAGTCTGGAGGGAAATGTGACAAAAGTTGTGTCATACAAAGCTGAGATAGACCTGTCTGATGAAGGCCAGATAAAGATGCTTGATGCCTATACGAGACTGAAACCGGTAAAAGGATTGGATTTTACCATTGGCCAGATGCGTGTACCGTTTACGATTGACGCTCATCGCTCTCCGCACATGCAATATTTCGCCAACCGCTCGTTTATAGCAAAACAGGTAGGTAACGTACGTGATGTCGGAGCAACGTTGGGATATTCATTCAACGTTGGTTTCCCGATAAAACTTGAAGCAGGAATGTTCAACGGTTCTGGTCTTACAGATCAGAAAGATTTTTGGACAAATAACATAAACTTCTCGGCAAAGGCACAGCTGTTTTTTCCGCGCGGCTTCAATCTTACTTTAAGCACGCAGAAGATAAGACCCGACAATGTTTCGGTGATGATGTATGACGCCGGAGCATATTATCATGCTCACGGCTGGCATGTAGAGGCCGAGTATCTTTACAAGCATTATGAAGACGATGCTTTTGACGCGGTACACGCATTTGACGCATTTGTGAGCTATGACATAGAGTTGCGCAAATGTTTCTTTAAGAAGATTTCTCCGCTAGTGCGTTATGATTATATGAGCGATCATAGTGACGGAATGCGTTACGATGCAGACGGCAACGAGGATACAGGCGGCTCTCTTATTGTAAATGATTATCAACGCTCGCGTCTGACAGGCGGTCTGACATTCAGTCTTGCATTGCCGTTTATCTCAGACATACGTCTTAATTATGAGAAGTATTTTTATCGTGACGGAGCCATAGCCAAGCCGTCCGAACGCGATAAAATCGTGGTTGAGTTCATGACAAGATTTTAGTAATATTCCCGATTGCCGCATTGTTTTTTAAGTGCGGTGTCGTATGAAAATCTGAAAGCTTATCTTTTGCAGACCAGAAGCTTACCTTTTGGCTCGTAAAAGATAAGCTTTTGCGTACCAATATCTTACCTTTTACAAAGTGCTGATTTACAAATGATTATGTTATACATAGGAAATGTGTGGCATGATTGTCATGAATTATCCGTGAAATGACATTTTTCAAAGCCGCTGTAATGTTTGCGACAGCCATTATATGGCTGTAATGCTTGTGTGTATGAAGAAAAAGTGCTAACTTTGCAGCCTAAAATCAATATTAAACATTTTGTATAATATGAAAGCATTTGTTTTTCCCGGACAGGGAGCCCAGTTTGTAGGTATGGGAAAAGACCTGTACGACAGCAATCCTTTGGCAAAGGAACTTTTTGAAAAAGCTAATGATATTCTCGGTTACAATATAACCGACATCATGTTCAACGGCACAGACGATGAGCTGAAGCAGACAAAAGTCACTCAGCCTGCAGTGTTTCTTCACAGTGTAATCAGTGCTTTGTGCATGGGCGACGATTTTGCACCCGCAATGGTTGCAGGTCATTCTCTTGGCGAATTTTCAGCTCTTGTGGCAGCCGGAGCGTTGAGCTTTGAAGACGGATTGAAACTGGTCTATGCCCGTGCGATGGCTATGCAGAAAGCATGCGAGGCCGCACCTTCAACAATGGCTGCTATAATAGGTCTGTCTGATGAAAAGGTCGAGGAAATCTGTGCGGAAGTGAACAAAGAGGGATATGTATGTGTGCCGGCTAATTTCAACTGTCCCGGACAGCTTGTGATCAGTGGTAACATAGAGGCGATAAACGAGGCTTGTGAGAAGCTTAAGGCTGCCGGAGCGAAGCGTGCTTTACCTCTGAAGGTCGGTGGAGCTTTTCATTCACCATTGATGCAGCCGGCAAAAGACGAACTTCAGGCAGCCATAGAGAAAACTGAATTCTGCGTTCCAAAATGTCCGGTATATCAGAATGTTGACGGCATGCCTCATACTGAGCCTTCCGATATAAAGGCCAATCTCATAGCCCAGCTGACAAGTTCGGTAAAATGGACCAAGTGTGTACAGTCGATGATTGCAGACGGAGCAGATGATTTCACTGAGTGCGGACCCGGTAAGGCTCTTCAGGGAATGATTGGCCGTATAGACAAGAATGTTGCTGCCCACGGGATAGCATAATGTGATAATTCATTGTTGAAATTTGTAAGTGAGGAAAGCCGTAACGTATCATGATGTACTGTCCGGTTTGTCAGTACATACATCGTTACAGCTTCCCTCTTTTCTTTAACCATTGGATATGCCATGAATAATAAAATAATTGTATATCAGGTGTTTACCCGACTTTTCGGAAACCGTTTGTTTAACTGTAAGGAAAATGGAACTCTTGCGGAAAACGGGTGTGGAAAAATGAATTATTTCAATGCTCCCACGCTTAATCGGATAAAGAAACTCGGCATAACCCATGTATGGTTTACCGGAGTGATACGTCATGCCTCAAAGACAGATTATTCGGATTATGGCATACCTTGCCAGCATCCGGCTGTGGTAAAAGGTAATGCTGGGTCTCCATACGCAATAACTGATTATTATGATGTTGACCCTGATTTGGCGGAAGATATCGGTAATAGAATGGGTGAATTCGAATCCCTTGTTGAGCGTACTCATAAGGCAGGTCTGAAAATAATCATAGATTTCGTTCCGAATCATGTTGCACGCCAGTATAAGTCAGTTGTCCGCCCGCAAGGTGTTGAAGATTTAGGTGAGAAGGACAATTGTGACATGGGATTTTCGCCTGATAACAATTTTTATTATTGTGTTGGTATGCCCTTTGAGCCGTATTTCGATTTGATGTGCGGGGCAGACAAACCTTATTCTGAATTTCCGGCAAAAGCCACCGGAAACGATCATTTCGACAACCATCCCGGCGTGAACGACTGGTATGAGACAGTAAAACTGAATTATGGCGTTGATTATTGCGATGCCGGTGGGCGTTCATGTCATTTTGTGCCTGTACCCGACACTTGGCGCAAGATGGTCGGCATATTGATGTTCTGGGCCGGTAAGGGTGTTGACGGATTCAGGTGTGATATGGCTGAGATGGTGCCACTAGAGTTCTGGTCGTGGGCTTTATCAGAGGTTAAGAATGTTTATCCGGATTTGATTTTTGTGGGAGAAGTGTACAATCCATCTCTTTATCGCAGATATGTAGCGTGTGGTTTTGACTATCTGTATGATAAGGTGGGCATGTATGATTGTCTGTGTAAGGTTATGAGAGGCGAATGTCCGGCTTCGACCATTACTTGGCAGTGGCAGGCTGTTGACGACATAAAAGACCACATGCTTTACTTTCTTGAGAATCATGATGAGGTGCGTCTGGCCAGCGACTTTCTTGCCGGTGATGCCAGGCGTGGTATTCCCGCGTTGATAGTCAGTGCGTTTATGTATAAGAATCCGTTCATGCTTTATGCCGGGCAGGAGTTCGGAGAGCGTGGCATGGATAAGGAAGGTTTCAGCGGGCGTGACGGTCGCACTACGATATTCGATTATTGGACGGTTACGGCCTTGTATCACGGATATGTTGACCGGCGTAAGCTGACAAATGCAGAAAAGACGTTGGAACATATCTATGCCCGTATCTTGAACGTGGCAACTGAGGAGAAAGCGATTTCCGAGGGACTTTTCTTTGATTTGATGTATGCCAATGATTCGAATGTTGCTTTTGATTCTTACTGTACTTATGCTTTCGTCAGAAAGTGTGATGATGAGGCTGTGCTTGTGGTAGTCAACTTTTCGGATAGGGATACAGACTGCGAAGTGAATATTCCACGCCATGCTTTTGACTATTTGGGACTTGAAGAGAAAACGGTCGAAGCCGTGGATTTGCTCTCGGAAGATTCTGCCACGGAATTGAGATTACAGGCAGATATGTCCGTGAATATTTGTGTCAGAGCCTATAGCGGCAGGGCATATAAATTTAAGGTATAAAGAGTTATTTAGAAAATGGATGAGAATTTTACTCTGAATGCACATAACAAGGAAGAGTTTCCGCCGGCACATACGGCTGAACATCTTTTAAATCGGACGATGATGCAGATGTTCGGCTGTGAACGTTCGTCAAATGCACATATAGAGCGCAAGAAAAGTAAGATAACATATATTCTTGACCATAAGCCGGGGCGCCGTGAAGAGAAAGAAATAGAAAAGCGCATGAACGAGCTTATAGAGGAAGACTTGCCGGTAACATTTGAATATGTGGACCGTGACCATATACCTGAGGGCATTTCGCTGGACAAATTGCCTGATGATGCTTCTGAGACGTTGCGTTTGGTACGCATCGGCGATTATGATGTCTGCCCTTGTATAGGCAAGCATGTACGTTCTACGTCGCAAATTGGCCGTTTTGAGATATTGGGAACCAATTGGGATGAAGAGAAGCATGCGTTCAGAATACGTTATAAAGTGATACAATAATTGTTTCATGAATATTATTTAAGTAATGCCGTTACATAGTGGGCGATAAATTATGTACGGCATTGCTTTTGTTTGTTATGTCGATAGCGTTCCGATAAATCAGGATACCCTCAGGGAGGATACCTGTGTTTTTATGCAACACTGTTTAAAAACTCTTTTTGACTACTCTTGATTTTGCTTTTTCACTATATTTGATTACTTTTGCACGGTTTTTATTAAAGAGATAACAACAAAAAATGATATTTGTATTATGAGAAGCAGGACAACAACATGGTTTGAGTGTAAAATCCGTTATGAAAAAACAATGGAAGACGGTACACAGAAGAAAGTTACCGAGACTTATACAGTAGACGCTCTTAGCTTTACTGAAGCAGAAGCGAGCATTATGGAAGAAATGTCAGCGTATATAAGCGGAGAATTTGAAGTACGTGACATTAAGAAAGCCGCTTACGGAGAAGTGTTTTTCAGTGATTCACCGTCAGCCGACCGTTGGTATAAGACGAAATTACAGTTTATTACGATAGACGACAAGACTGAAAAAGAAAAACGCTCGAACGTTAATTATCTTGTGCATGCCGGTTCCCTGCCCGAGGCTGTAAAGAGCATTGATGAGGTAATGGGCGGAACAATGATAGATTATGTCATCGCAAGTGTGGCCGAAACTCAGATTATGGATGTTTTCGAACATGATAAGGTCTTAGCCAACAAAACAGAGGCCGATGATAAACCTGAATATGAGCAGAACGAAAGCGGAGAGGAGGCAAAATAATGTTGAATGTTGACGTTGCTGCGAATTTGCTTGCAGTTAGAGACAACCTGCCGTCAGGCGTCCGTCTCGTGGCTGTCAGCAAATTTCATCCGGCTGAATATATTGAAGCTGCATACGCTGCAGGTCAGCGCGTGTTCGGTGAAAGCCATGAACAGGAATTGTCTAAAAAACAAGAATTGTTACCAAAAGACATTGAATGGCATTTTATCGGGCACCTTCAGACCAACAAGGTAAAATACATTGCTCCATACATAAGTATGATTGACGCTGTGGATTCTCTGAAATTATTGAAGGAGATTAATAAGCAGGCGGCCAAACATGGTAGAGTGATAAAGGTGTTGCTTGAACTTCATATAGCCGAGGAAGCTACAAAATATGGTTTTACGCTTGATGCTTGTCGTGAGATGTTGGCAGAAGGCGAATGGCGTGAGATGACTAATGTCAAGATTTGCGGACTTATGATGATGGCTTCAAATGTTGACAACGAGGCTCAGATAAGAAAAGAATTTAATATTGCGGCATCGTTTTTTGATGAGGTTAAGGAGAAATATTTTTCAAATGACGATTCGTTTTGTGAGCGTTCGTGGGGCATGAGTGATGATTATAAGATTGCAGTGGAATGTTGCAGTACGATGGTGCGCATCGGTACATTTATTTTCGGTCCTCGTGTCTATTGATGTTTATTTCGAATATGAGTTATACAGACAGAGCATGTGCCCTGTCTGTCGTAAATGATAAAGAAACATTATGAAAGTATTATTGGTAAATGGCAGCCCTAACAAAAACGGTTGTACAAATGCTGCTTTGGAGGTTATAGCCTGTGAACTAAACAAATGCGGTGTTGAAACGGAAGTTTTCTGGTGCGGGAATAAGCCTGTTATGGGATGTATCGGGTGTGGAAAGTGTCGTGATTCCAAACGTTGCTGGTATGATAAAGATACGGTCAATGCTTTTCTTGAAAAAGTAGAATCGGCAGATGGCTTTGTTTTTGGTACACCGATACATTTTGCCGGTCCGTCAGGATTTATAAAGCCTTTCATGGACAGGGCTTTTTGCAGCAAATCAGATATGTATAAGAATAAACCGGCTGCTACGGTTGTGAGCTGCAGACGTGGCGGTGCGACTGCCGGTTTTGATGATTTGAATAAGTATTATGGTATAAGCAATATGCCTACTGTGCCGTCGATATACTGGAATCAAGTGCATGGCAATAAGCCGGAAGAGGTTTTTCAAGACGAGGAAGGCATGCAGACGATGCGCAGATTGGCCCAGAATATGGCATGGCTGCTGAAGTGTATTGAGGCCGGTCGTAATGCAGGCGTAAGTCTGCCATGCGAAGAGCCTTTGACACGGACAAATTTTATATGAGGTTGATAAATATCAGGTTGCTGGCTCTCAACTGTAAAGATAACAAGCTGTTAGCATGTGTATGTGTTTTGTTATCTTGACTGTTGAGAGCCGGTGCTTTTGTTGAAACTTGGTTTCAGACAGAATTTTTGCGTGTTTATAAATAAGATTGAAGTCACGTTAAATATAAGTATTGAGAAACTTTTTTAATATTATTTAGTCTCAAAAATTTCGCATTTGAGTTCATAATGTAGTATTTTTGCGCTAAAATTAAAGTGCAACAATAAAAATAAGAATCATGGCAGAATCCATAGATATCCGTGAATTGAATATCTTGATAGAACAGAAAAGCTCTTTTGTTTCAAGTCTCACAATGGGTATGAACCGTGTTATTGTCGGTCAGAAACATCTTGTGGAGACATTGTTGATAGGTCTGTTGAGCGACGGACACATACTTCTTGAGGGTGTTCCGGGTTTGGCAAAAACTCTTGCCATAAAAACATTGGCACAGCTTATCGATTCAAAATATAGCAGGATACAGTTTACGCCAGACCTGCTTCCGGCCGATGTGACCGGAACTATGATATACTCACAAAAAGACGAGAAATTTCAGGTTAAGAAAGGCCCGGTCTTTGCTAATTTCGTGTTGGCTGATGAAATCAATCGCGCTCCTGCCAAAGTGCAGAGTGCTTTACTAGAGGCAATGCAGGAACATCAGGTTACGATAGGCAGTGAGACTTTTGACATGCCGAATCCTTTCCTCGTTATGGCAACTCAGAATCCGATAGAGCAAGAGGGTACATATCCTTTGCCTGAGGCTCAAGTTGACCGTTTCATGTTGAAAGTTATTATTGATTATCCCACGATTGAAGAAGAAAAATTGATCATACGTGAGAATTTGCAGGGAGCTTTGCCTGAAATATCACCTGTAATCTCGGCTTCAGAAATTATCAATGCGCGTGACGTTGTAAGAAAAGTTTATATAGATGAAAAGATAGAACAATATATTGCAGATATTGTTTTTGCCACACGTTATCCGGATAGATACGGATTGCCACAACTTAAAGATCTTATAACCTTTGGTGGAAGTCCTCGTGCAAGTATTAATCTGGCAAAGGCCTCACGTGCTTATGCTTTTATCAAACGCCGGGGATATGTTATACCGGAAGATGTACGTGCCGTGGCTCACGATGTGCTTCGTCACAGAATTGGTCTTTCTTATGAGGCAGAGGCGACAAATGTGACTGGTGAAGAGATTGTAAGTGATATTATAAATAAGGTGGAGGTTCCTTAATGGATACCCAAGAAATACTGAAAAAAGTACGCAAGATAGAGATAAAGGCTCGCGGATTGAGTAGCAATATCTTTGCCGGGCAATATCATTCTGCATTTAAAGGCAGAGGTATGGCTTTTAGCGAAGTGCGTGAATATCAATATGGAGACGATATCCGAGACATTGACTGGAATGTGTCGGCCCGTTTCCATAAACCTTATGTAAAGGTCTATGAAGAGGAGCGTGAGCTTACAGTGATGTTGCTTATTGACGTCAGCGGCTCGTTGGATGTCGGAACACAGAAGGCAACAAAGCGTGAGGTGGTAACCGAGATTGCTGCCACACTTGCTTTCAGTGCAATACAGAACAATGATAAGATAGGAGTGATATTTTTTTCGGACAAGATAGAGAAATACATCCCTCCAAAGAAAGGTCGTAAGCATATTCTCTTCATAATACGTGAAATGCTCGATTTTCATCCTGAAAGCCGTAAAACGGATGTGAAAATAGCTGTCGAGTTTCTCACCTGTGTACTGAAACGCAGGTGTACAGCATTTCTTATGAGTGATTTTTATACGAAAAACGAATTTGAGAATGCCTTGACAATCTGCAACCGTAAGCATGATGTCGTTGCAGTCCAGATATATGATCCTCGGGCAGAGAGTCTGCCTGACGTGGGACTGATGAAAGTCGTTGATGCTGAAACCGGACATGAAATGTATATTGATACCGGTGACAGGCGTTTACGTAATGCACATCACGCTTATTGGTTAAATCGACAGAAAATATTGAAAGACGTATTTAATAAAAGTAATGTCGACAATGTGTCTATTGCAACGAATCAGGATTATGTAAAAGCATTGATGCAGTTGTTTGCGATGCGCAGTTAAAATGTGTGAAGGAGATGACTTGTGTGGTACTTCCGTTATTTGCGGATTTTAACGAAAAACAGTTGTTCCTTTACTCCAATATCAAAATAATGAAACGTATAATTTGCATAATATCATTGATAACATGCGTGCTATGTGCGTCTGCTCAAGTGTTTGTTGAGTCGGAGATAGATTCAATAGAGATACTTATTGGTGAACAGACAGATGTGACTTTGAGTGTAACAGCCAAGAAAGGTGCTGAGGTTAAAATGCCGGAGTTCCAACCTTCGCAATATTTAACTCCGGGCGTTGAGGTTTTGGGACATTCGGCAGCAGATACTTCTCATTTGGATAACGGACTTGTTAAAATAACGAAAAGATATACGTTGACTTCGTTTGACGAAAAACTATATTATCTTCCTCCCTTACAGGTTGAAGTTGATGGTAAGTATTATAAAGCAAAAAGTCTTGCGTTAAAGGTGCTTACCGTACCGGTTGACACTTTGCATCCTGAAAAGTTTTATCCTCCAAAAAGTGTTCAGGACAATCCGTTCTCATGGGATGAATGGGA
>CALNFG010000054.1 GCA_939792625.1 uncultured Prevotella sp. | reverse complement strand
ACGCAACTGATGTCGCATTATGCTTAGAAATTCTTGACTCTCTTGGAGAATGTTGAGATAGAGTAGTGATACTTTCAAATTTGCGTTGTTGTTGTCTTGATACATCTGATCTATAACACGTTTTCGCATTACAGAAAGTTCGTCTTTACATTCATCTGCAATATTTAGGGTTTCTTGATACAGTTCATATCTGTTAGTTGATATCATCTGTTCTGTATGATTCATCAGTTCATTGATTTTTCGGCGTGTGCCTTCAAATTCGTCTATATACTCTTTTGGTAGCGGGTTGAAGTTGTTGTCAACGTGTTCCTTTACTGGTTCAAGCATACGTTTTAGGCAATAAACAAACTGCTGGTTACTGTTTGCACCGAGATGGAACCATGTGTTGCGTTCGATGGCAATCGGAGCAGGTATTCGTCTCATGGCAAGTAATTCTTTGCGGCGGAATTTCTTTAGTTGTGACTGTTCTTCTTTCAGAGCGCTACCACAATGGCGAAGTTCCTTTCGGTTTTCGTTGCAAATTCCGTCGATTATTCGGTTGAACTGTTCGAGCGCAAAGCGTGTGACAAAGCTTTGTGTGCGGGCTACATGTTTTGAGAGTAAATCCCATACAATTTCTTTGTCGCGTGTGCGCATCATGAGCTGGAACACATCGTCTTTCTTTTCTTCACGTTGTTTTTTTGCGAAGTTGCGGTTACTGCGCCATAACAGATAAATGTCCAATGCCATGAATGCCACCATCACAACGATGCCACCAAAGTGCATCATTGCACATACAATTGCACACGTGGCAAAGGCTACGCCGGCAGTAACAAACCAACCGCCAATGACAGATATGACTCCCGTGACACGGAATACGGCACTTTCTCTGCTCCATGCACGGTCTGCAAGAGAACTACCCATGGCGACCATGAATGTGACATAAGTAGTTGAGAGTGGTAGTTTATAGTTTGTGCCGAAGATGATTAACATGGCTGCTAAAACGAGATTGACCGCTGCACGCACTTCGTCAAATGCTGCACCATTGGTCAAAATGGCTTCTTCTTTATTGAACCGGCCGTCTATCCATTGTTGCATGCGTTTCGGTATAATTTTTGATACTGCCTCGCCTAGATCTTGCGTGGCGCGTACTACGCTGCGTGCGGCACGTGACGAGCCAAACATTTCATCGCCTTCATCTTGGCGGCTCAAATCGACACTTGTTTTTACTACGTTTTGTGCCTTTTTCGATGTTGTCATGGCGATGATCATTATTATGCCGGCAAGTACGAGGTAGAGTAGAGGACTCTTGGCCGACGACATCAATGATGTCATCATAAATGTGCTGAAATTGCCGTTACCGTTGGCTAGGAAATCTTGCATTGAGTCTAAGCCTGCTAGAGGAACACCGATGAAGTTTACAAGATCATTGCCGGCAAACGCCATAGCCAAAGCAAATGTTCCGGCTAGTACAATAAGCTTGAATACATTGATGCGGAGCAGATGGAGAACTTCCATGAGGATGGTGAATCCGATGAAGAAAATTGTCATCAGCATCGTTGTATTGGTTTCAATCCACGTACGGGCACTTTCACTGATGTACGGTGATTTTCCTATTCCTGTGATAAAGATAAAGTATGCAAGTGAAGTGAAAGCTATGCCACCAAATATTGCAATTGTGTAGCGTAGATGTTTTTTATAGTTGAAAGTAAAAATGATGCGTGATATCCATTGCACCACGACTCCAAAGAAAAATGCTATTGCCACAGATACAAATATGGCAATGATGACACTCAGGGCTTTGTCGCTGTTAAGAAGGTCATATATAGTAAGAGACGGGTCTGCGTGCATTTTCAGCATTGCCAAAACAAAAGTTCCGCCTAACAGCTCGAATACGAGTGACACTGTAGTTGATGTGGGAAGTCCAAGTGTGTTAAATACGTCAAGAATAACAACATCTGTCACCATTACGGCGAGAAAGATTGTCATTACTTCTTCAAACGAATAATTTTCCGGTCTCATAATGCCATGACGTGCCACATCCATCATGCCCGCACTCATTACTGCTCCTATTAGTATTCCGATGGAAGCAACTAACAGCACAGTACGGAATTTGGCCACTTTCGCACCTATGGCTGAGTTTAAGAAATTCACAGCGTCATTGCTCACGCCGACAAATAAGTCGAATACCGCCAGAATGAGAAGGAACGCGACTATTAAAAAATAAATCTCTGTCATAAGAAACTTTCTTGTTTATAAATGTATGTTAAAATTTTCCGCGGCAAAAGTAGAAAATATATATTACAATATCTTTAAACGGATATTTCATTTATGTTACAATCGTCTGCGGCGACAGAGAATAATTTTAATATCAGATCACGTAATCAACGGTTATGTCATGCTCGTCTGTTGGTATGATTTCTTGTTTTTGAAAATTAAAGCAAACTCCTATTTTATAAGCATTGCAGGCTTTCGGTAGGAAACGGTCGTAATATCCTTTACCACGACCGAGGCGATGACCGGCTGTATCGAAGCTCATTCCGGGTACTACAGCTACATTGATTTTATCGTAGTCAATAAATAGTGGTCCCGTCGGTTCCATTATTCCAAAGCTGCCTTTTTCAAGGTCGTTGTGATTATGATATATCCTGATTTCCATGTTCTCGTTATCTATGACGCGTGGCAATAATACTGTTTTCCCCATATTGGCCAGTATGTTTACCGTTTTATGGGTATCAACCTCGTCTGGCAGAGAATAATACATTAATATTATGTCTGCAGTCTGAACTTCAGGAAGAGTCATGAGTTCTGACATTATAGGAAGCGACAATTCAGTCAGCTTCTCAGCTGTGAATTGTCGTTTCAGTTCCCGTATATGTTTGCGTAATGCTTTTTTCTGTTCGTTCATGTTAGTTGTATGTATTCCATTTCATTTTGTCGTGTGGCCTTTGGTTTGTTCATGGCCGTTTTTCCGTCTTTGCCGGAATTTTTCTTTTCCGGCTTTTTAGGAAATGCTGCATTGTTCTTAAACACGTTGAGCGCAGCTTTTATGACATTATCTTCGAGGTTAAGATATTCAATCCAGTCTTCCTCGTCCATGATGTTGTATATTATTCTGCTGTTTATAAACAATTTCAGCAGTTTGTACGACTTCCTTATCATGAGGTTACGTCTCTTCAGGCCATTCTTGTCGGCGTATGTGGCAAATTTGTCAACTGTGTTTTGTTTGTCAAGATAATCAGACAGTTCCTGCATTGAACCAAAGCTACTGAGTTTCGGGCGGTTTTTGTCTGTGTAGTTGAATGCAAATTGCAGAATGAGGCCGCTCATGGATGCCTGTTTGAAATATGACGTCATGCCGAGAGTGTCTTCAGGAACGAATATGTCAGGAGTTATTCCTCCGCCTCCATATACTGTTCTTCCGATAGTGGTATGGTATGCCGGTCCCGTATGCTTGATACTGTCTTGTGAGAAGAATTCCCCGTGCTGGTATCTTACAAGCAGGTCTTCTTCATAATCTTTATTGTCACCACCGGTGTAAGGTTTCTGGATACAGCGTCCGGACGGAGTGTAATATCTTGCCACCGTAAGGCGTATCATAGATCCGTCAGGAAATTCCAGCTGTTTCTGTACCAGGCCTTTGCCGAATGAGCGGCGTCCTATTATTGTGGCGCGGTCATTGTCTTGCATTGCTCCTGCGAAAATTTCGGAGGCAGATGCCGAGCCTTCATTGATCAGTACAACAAGTGGTATATTCTGGTAACTGCCGCGTCCGTCGCTCTTGAAGTCCTGACGTGGTGATTTGCGTCCTTCCGTATAAACTATCAACCTGTTTTTTGGCAGGAACTCGTTAGCCATCTGTACTGCGGGTTGCAGGTAGCCGCCGGTATTGTCACGCAGGTCGATGACAAGATTGTTGAATCCTTCTTGTGACAGCTTTGCCAGCGCAATGAGCAATTCCGGATATGTGTTTTCACCGAAGTTCTTAATCTTTATGTAGCCGGTGTTGTTGTCTATCATGTAAGCGGCACTGATGCTCTTCTGAGGAATATCACCTCTTGTGACAGTAAATTGTCTTATCTTTTTTTCACCATATCTTATTACACCGATTTTAACTTTTGTGTCTTTGGGACCTTTCAGGCGTTTCATGGCTTCGCTGTTTGTTACTGTTTTACCAACAAAAGGTTTCCCGTCTACGCTTACAATTTTGTCTCCTGCACGTATTCCCGCTTGGTCTGCAGGGCCGTTTTTAATGACTCCTTGTACATGAATGGTGTCTTCACGTATTACAAATTCAACGCCTACACCAGAGAACGACCCTTTCAGGTCGTCTGTAACCTGCTGTACGTCTTTTGCACTGATATAGACAGAGTGAGGGTCAAGGTCGGCAAGAATCTGCGGCATGGCTATGTCTACGAGTGAATCTATGTTCACTTTATCAACATATTGGTCGTCTATTATGTGCAGCAGATTGTTTATTCTGTTGCTTCCGGAGTTTATGATGTTCAGTCTGTTTCCGGAGAAATGATTTGCGTAAAACGTGCCTATGACAATGCCGATAACAACACATAGTGCCATCAGCAGAGGCATAAGCCTGTTCGACTTATTGGTTTTCATATTCATCAGGATTTATGTAAACAACTTCAATGTTTGCTTTTTTCAGTAAATTGACACCGTCCTCCAGACGGTATTTCTCTCCATAAACGACACGTTTTATACCTGCCTGTATTATCAGTTTTGAGCATTCTATGCACGGCGATGCCGTAACGTATAGTGTCGAGCCGTCGCTGTTGTTAGAGCTTCTTGCCAATTTTGTTATGGCATTGGCTTCAGCATGCAGCACATAAGGTATGGTAACGTTGTTTTCATCCTCACATACATTCTCAAATCCGCTTGGCGTGCCGTTGTAGCCGTCGCTTATTATCATCTTGTCTTTGACTACAAGTGCCCCGACTTTGCGTCGCTTGCAATAACTGTTTTCCGCCCAGATGCGTGCCATGCGCAGGTAGCGTAGGTCGAGCAACAGTTGTTTTTCGTCCCTGTCTGTCATATTACTGAAGTGATTCATGAATCCGTGCCGCTTTTCTTATGTTATGCTTTTGTCTGACAGTTCTTGTATTTTGTCCGGCGTGGAATATTTATTTGGTCTTCTTATTTTTTATTCCGTTACGTTTCAGTAGTGCATCGATGGTTGGTTCACAACCTCTGAAGCGCTTATAGAGTGTCATCGGGTGTTCTGTCCCTCCTTTTGATAATATGTTGTCACGAAAACTTTGTGCAGTATCGCTGTTGAATATTCCATGTTTCTTGAACACGCTGAAAGCATCAGCATCAAGCACTTCTGCCCATTTATAGCTGTAATATCCGGCAGCATATCCGCCGGCCATGATATGACTGAACTGTACGGTCATACATGTGTCAGGCAGTTGCTCGGTGACAATAGCTTTTTTCCATGCTTTTTTCTCGAATGGTATGATGTCATCGTTGAATACGTCTTTCTTTGTATAATATGCCATGTCGAGCAAACCGAAACTCACTTGTCTGAGACATGAATATGCCGCCATGAAGTTACGGCTTTTTACAATTCTGTCGATAAGTTCTTCGGGCAGAGGCTCACCTGTTTTGTAATGGAAAGCAAAAGTTCTGAGAAAATCTTTTTCTATTGCAAAATTTTCCATGAATTGCGACGGCAGTTCCACAAAATCCCACCACACGTTTGTTCCCGACAGGCTTTCAAATCTTGTGTTGGCAAACATGCCGTGCAGCGAATGACCGAACTCATGAAGGAAAGTCTCAACTTCGCCAAGAGTGAGCAATGCCGGTTTCTCATCCGTTGGTTTTGTCAGATTCATTACAACACTGACATGCGGACGCACATTTTCTCCTTTGCGGTCAATCCACTGACCCTGAAACTGAGTCATCCATGCTCCGCTTTGTTTGCCTTTTCTCGGATGGAAGTCGGCGTAGAATACGGCAAGGTAAGAACCGTCTTTGTCAAATACCTCGTATGCTTTTACGTCCGGGTGGTATACAGGTATTTCTTTGTTCTCTTTGAATGTTATTCCGTATAGTCTGTTGGCAAGGCCGAATACGCCCTTGATTACGTTTGACAGCTCAAAATATGGTCTGAGCATTTCTGAATCTATGTTAAACTTTTTCAGCTGCAGTTTGTGTGAATAGAAGCTGAAGTCCCACGGCTCCATTTTGAAGTCTTTTCCCTCAAGTCGTTTGGCCATCTTGTTGATTTCTTCCACTTCCTTAATGGCCGTAGGCTTGTAGGCGTCTATCAGGTTGTCAAGCAGCTTATATACATTGCGCGTATTGCCGGCCATGCGGTGCTTCAGTACGTATTCAGCATAGGTCTTATATCCCAGCAGTTGGGCTATTTCTCGTCTCAGGTTTACAAGCTGTTTGCATATTTCGATATTATTTTCGCTGTTGTCATGCGTACATACGGTGTTTCGTGCCATGTACATCTGTCTGCGAAGGTCTCTGTTTGTTGAATATGTCATGAAAGGGTTGTAGCTCGGATAGTCGAGAGTGAACACCCATCCTTTGAGACCTTTTTCTTTTGCGGCCAATGCCGCTGCTTCGCGTGCAGTGTCGGGCAGACCGTCAAGTTGTGCTTCGTCTGTTATGTGTAAGGTATATGCTTTGTTGTCTTTAAGCAGGTTTTGTGAGAATTGCAGTGACAACATTCCGGCTTTTTCCGTCAGATTGCGAAGCTTTTCTTTTCCATCGTCATCAAGCAAAGCTCCACTGCGCACAAAACCGTCATAACAGTTGTCAAGCAACATTTTCTCTTCTCCTGTCAGTTTGCGGTGATGCAGGTGTACGGCTCTGATTCGTTCAAAAAGACGCTTGTTCAGCCTTACGTCATTGGCGTGTTTGGTCAATATGGGTTGCATCTTCTGTGCAAGGGCGTCCAGACTGTCATTCGTCTCGGCACTGAGAAGATTTGAAAAGACATTCGACACGCGTGACAAAAGGTCATAATATCCCTCCTTGTCATCGTCTGCATTGATGATAGTATTGTCGAATGTCGGTTTTTCCGGGTTGTTGACGGTTCTTTCTATTTGTTCATTGTCACGACGTATGCCTTCCATAAAGGCTTCTTCAAAGTCTTCAAGTTTGATTTTATCGAAAGGAACAGTGTCGTGTGGTGTGTTGTACGGTTCAAAAAAAGGATTCTTGCGTTTCTCTTCTGTCATATTTTCATTCATACTGACGTCTTACTGAATTTTTGATTACAAAGGTAGTAATTTTATTTGTTGTATGTTGTCAGTAATGTGAATTTTAACGAATATTTACGACTTTATCCTTTAATGATTTTCTCTAATGCAAATATTTGTATTTCGCCCCGCCTGAGAGCGATTATTTTCTCGTTGTTCATGGTGTTGAGTTCCCGTGAAACATTCAGTCTGCTTTCGTTTATTTCATCGCTCAACCGTTCCATTTTTATGTGTACAGTCTTTTCACCTGCAGGTTTGAGGCAGCGTGTCTCCACAAATCTCGCTATCTTGTGTCTTATGTCTTTGGGCTGTGTCCGCCACGGGAATCTTGTTAATCGTTGTGACTTGGTGCAAATCATGTTCAGCAGGTTAAGTCTGAAAATCTCGTATCTGTCGGCAAGTGTCAGTGTCTCCATCTTGCCGAGACTGATAAATGTGCAGTCTGTCAGCGACTTGATTGTGCATGTATAGCGCTGTGTCAGTCCGAAGATACGTTCCGGTTGTACTATTTCCGGAGCGGTGAAAGTCTCTGTTATCGAGTATCCGTTGTCGTCTGCATGACTTGTTGCGCTGATTGTGCCTTTGACGAGAAAATACAGACTGTCGCAAGTGTCGTCTTCGTTTATTATGGTCTTGCCCTTTGCATAAGAGCGGTGGACGAATTTAGTTGACGACACAACTTCTTCAATGTCGCCCTTGCTCATTCCCTGAAACAGCGGTAGCTCAAGGAGCCTCTCGTTCAATAGTGCGTGTGACATGTCAGACCGGATAGCTGTTTTAAATATTTAAGACAACCGTTGCTTATTTTATGATTTTGTTTCTCATTGATGGTGAATACCATACGGCGTTGTTCCCGTTGCTGTCAGAATAGATGAAGTATGCCATGAGTTCCGGATGCTTGTCAAGAATCGTTTTAGCCTTGTCAAGCCCCATCACCATAAATGCCGTGGCATAGGCGTCTGCCGTGGCACAGTTGCCTGCCAATACCGTAGCCGACAGGATGTTGTGTTGCACGGGGCGTCCTGTTTTCGGGTCGATGGTGTGTGCATACTTTTTCCCGTTCTTGTAGTAGAAGTTACGATAATTTCCGCTTGTGGCCATGGCCTTGTTTGTAACGTTAAGCACTGTCTGCAGTTCCTGATTGGTGTTAAGGCTGTCGTCTACGGGCTTGGTAACACCTATCTTCCAGGGTAAGCGCTCGCTGTTGATGCCCTGTGTTACTATTTCGCCGCCAATTTCTACCATGAAGTTCTCTATGCCTTTCTTTTTAAGGAAAGCTGCTACCACGTCACATGCGTACCCTTTGGCTATGGCGCTGCAGTCGAGCATTATGCGAGGATCGTCTTTTTTTACTTTTCCGTCAGTCAGTGATATTTTATCGAAACCGACCAGTTGCCTCAGGCTGTCTATCACATGTACGGTGGGTTGTGTGTCGTTTTTGAATCCGAATCCCCAGACATTTACCAGAGGGGCTACTGTTATGTCAAAAGCCCCGTCGGTTTCTTCCGATATTTTTTGTGCCAGACTGAACACTTCGGTAAACATTCTGTCTGTATCAGAGCTTTCGTTGCGGTTTATTTTTGATATGACAGACTGCTTGTTGAACGGTGACAGTGAATTGTCAACCTTGTGCAGTTCGGCTTCTATGCTGCTTTTCAGATTGTCATCGCTTTGATAAGTGATGTTGTATACCGTGCCGAAGATAAAGCCGGTGTCTTTCTGGTATGGTGTGTTGTGCTGCTGTCTGACGATGATTATCGTGCCGACAATCAGGAAAAGCAGGAATGTGGATTGTAATAGTAGCTTCTTTTTATTTTTCATTTGTTCCATTGTTTTAAGTAGAGACACGTCATGTGATGTTTACCTGATTTGTTGTCAGCAGTTTCTTTTTTTGCCGTAACGTCAGATGTCTATGGTGATGTTGAACGTGCCGCCGATGTTACTGCCGTTAGAAGTGCCGAATCCGGGCACATACCACGAGTTGCCAAGCGGACCGTCGTTGTACGACAGGCGGCTGCGGTACCTCACGCTCCAGCCTAAATGTATGGGGCCCCACATCTTGGCATCGACGCCGACAACGGCCTCTATCCATTGGTAGGAGCATTTCACGCCGTTGGCCCCGAAAGGTGCGGTGTTGCCCCATACGGGGTCTGTCATACCCGGATGAGACAGGTCGTATTTAAAAGAAGTGAAGGCATATCTTGCACCTGCGAACAGACGGTAAATGTCATGTTTGTTTTTTAGCAGATTGAAGTCAACACCTATTTTTGCATAAGGAGCGCTTGTCTTGTATGAAATGTCTGTCACGTCGTTTACGTGGTCGGCTTTTCCTATGCCAAGCTCGACTATGGGGAAGTACTTGTCTTTCAGGTTGATGCGCAGTGCCGCCTCATACTGTCCGTAGTCGCCGAGCATCATTTGCAGCGGGCCTACGAGGTCTACCGATACGGCAAAACCTCTGAATAGCGGTACGCTGTCATTCCCGGCTTTCTGTTCATCGTTGGCTGCGCCCGCCGTCGTCACCGGGGCCAGTGCCAGAAGCAGACTAATCGCGATGCTTGAAATATATGTATAGATGTTTCGTCGAGGTGTCATAGCTTACATCGGGTGAGTTGATTACTATCGAGTCGATGGCGTTGTGCGTTGTGCTTACCCCCGTTATCGTGTGGAAGTAGAGTGGGGAACAGTCAACCGACTCAAAGTGCGGGTGGTCTTCTTTGGTTATTGTCACAGTGTCGAGCGTTGTTGTCTTCAGCAGAGTGTCTATGGTTTCGAAGAAGAATATGTCCTGCGGCTGTGAATAGCTTATCGGTAATGCCAGCTCTGTGGTTCTGACATTTTTGTTTATCAGTATCGAGTCGCTGCCGTCAATGCGTGTGGTGGATACTGTGAGCGTGTCGGCCAGTGTGTCTACCGTGCCGTCGGGACTCATGAGCTGGTATTGTGTGTAGACAAGGCTGTTAAGCGGGCAGTCTATGGATGAGCATGACACAGTGAGCAGCACCGATACGAAAAAACACAATGGTAAAATCCGCATGGATTTAGACTTGTGTCTTCCGGCCGTTCTCCCGGCTGAAGTCCTGATTTTCATAATCTTGCCGTTTTGTTTTTTACCTTGTTGTATATGTTATCTCATTTGTCTTTCGTTGCATCCGCATCTTATTTCTTCTTCTATCTGATAGTCGTTGCGGCTTGAGGAATTGCGGCTGATAAGGTCGCCGAGGAATCCGGCGAGAAACAGTTGCGTGCCTATCATCATCATTGTCAGTGCTATGTAGAAGTATGGCGAGTCGGTTACAAGGCGCTGCGGTATGCCGTGGGCCAATGAGTAGAGCTTGTCGATGCCGATTATTGCGGCAGATATGAATCCGATGAAGAACATTATAGTGCCCAGAAATCCGAACACGTGCATCGGCTTGCGCCCGAAACCGCTGAGAAACCACAGCGTTATCAGGTCTAAGTAGCCGTTGAAGAAGCGGTTAAGGCCGAATTTTGACTTGCCGTACTTGCGTGCCTGATGGTGTACCACTTTCTCGCCTATTCGGTTGAAACCGGCATTTTTTGCCAGGTACGGTATGTAGCGGTGCATTTCGCCGTACACCTCAATGTTCTTTACAACGTCGCGTCGGTAAGCCTTCAGCCCGCAGTTGAAGTCGTGCAGATTCTTTATTCCGCTTATTTTGCGTGCCGTTGCATTGAACAGTTTTGTGGGTATGGTTTTCGACAGCGGGTCATACCGTTTCTGTTTATAGCCCGATACGAGGTCATATCCGTCTTCCGTGATCATTCTGAAAAGTCCGGGTATCTCGTCGGGAGAGTCTTGCAGGTCGGCGTCCATCGTTATCACGACATCGCCCATGGCCTCTTTGAAGCCGCAGTACAGAGCCGGACTTTTGCCGTAATTCCGGCGGAACTTTATGCCCTTAACACATTCGTTCTCTTTACTGAGCTGCCGTATTACATCCCAGGAGCGGTCGGTGGAGCCGTCATTGATGAAAATCACTTCGTATGTAAAATTGTTTTCGGTCATTACGCGCTTTATCCATGCGTAAAGTTCGGGCAGCGACTCTTCTTCGTTATATAATGGTATTATGACAGATATGTCCATGTCAGTTGGTTTTGTTTATGTGGTTTGTGGCGGTTACGGCAGCTGTGGCCGTGCCGCGGGCGTTTAGAATCTTCTCTTGTAGCTTGATTTCAGCATTGCCGCAATGGGCAGGCTCACCATGAATCCCAGTATAATGTTCATCGTCAGAAACTGCAGGGCTATGTCGATAGGGCGCAGTGCGGCGATGTTCTCCATTGCTACTTTCATGTCTTCCGGCTTCATTCCGTATGCGGTAAGCATGGTTTTAAATTCGGGAGTCTCTGTCATTGTGGCATATTGGGACATGAGAAAGCCTTGGTCGATGAACTGAAAATACACAAACTGTGCGGCGGCCATAAGCAGGGCGGCGTAAAAATAGGTCAGCATGCTGTAAAGCAGGGCGCGGCGGAACGATATTATGCCGTCGAGAACATTGTCTCTGAACTTGCGCAGGCGCAACGTGGCCACTACTATTGACGCAGTGCCGACTATCAGCGAAACGAACCCAAACAGGGGATTATAGAACTCGCCAATGAAAAAAGCAAAGCTCAATATCCACAAACCTCCCACAATGGCTCCGTCAATGCGTGCGAAAGCCTTTAGTTGCTCGTATTCTTCGCGTGTAGCCATACGTACTGTTGTTATCTTTAGATTGAGTGTCAAGCATTCACGGGCATAAAGGCATGCCTGTGTCTTAGCGCGTGCAAAATTACTTATTTTTTGCCATATAATATGGCGTTGCCGCTCATTTTTTGTTTTTTTATTGTATCGGCGGGCGGCTGTCGGCGGCAGGTAATATTGTCTGTAATGGTTAATGTTTGTAAAGAACGCAGGCCGGCAATTGCTTGCTGACGTTCGCTCAGACGCTGTGCAACGGCCCCGTTACGTAGCGAGCCTCGTTTTAATGATAACCGGGAATAAATTTTCTTATTTTTGACAATAATCTGTAAATCAGAGACTTGCGTAAAAATGATGCCTGTCTGATAGTCTTTTTTCACGCAAAACGTCATGTCCGGTGGGTTAAAAGATAAGCTTTTGACTGCTTAAAGGTTATCTTTGGCAGCGGCATGTTTGGTCTTTGGATGGCTTTTATATAGTTGTTTTGCAATACAGAGATGCCAAAATGCTGTGCTAACGGACGGAAAAACAGGCTGGGAGCCATGAAAAATGTGTTGCAGACATTCTGTTTTGCAAATTTTATTTGTCATGAATCTTTACTTTGAAGATTCTTTGTGTCTTTAAAATAAGTTAAAATCATGTAAAATGATTATGTCTTGATGCCTGTTCTGAAACTTTATTATTACCTTTGCACCCGCTAAGACGGGCAAGTCTTACACGGCCAGCTCCCTTCG
>CALNFG010000053.1 GCA_939792625.1 uncultured Prevotella sp. | reverse complement strand
TCGCCGAAGAAGGCGCAAACATCGCATTCACAGACCTCGTAATTGACGAGAACGGAAAAGCTACCGAAGCCGAAATAGCAGCCAAAGGCGTAAAGGCCAAAGGATACGCAAGCAACGCGGCTGACTTTGCACAGACGGCAGATGTGGTAAACCAGGTAAAAGAGGATTTCGGATCAATAGACATTCTCGTAAACAACGCGGGAATAACAAAAGACGGACTCATGATGCGCATGACCGAGGCACAATGGGACGCAGTGATAGCCGTAAACCTGAAGTCGGCATTCAACTTCATCCATGCCTGCACACCGATAATGATGCGCCAAAAGAGCGGAAGCATAATCAACATGTCATCAGTTGTCGGCGTACACGGCAACGCCGGCCAGTGCAACTACTCTGCATCAAAAGCCGGACTCATTGCTCTGGCAAAAAGCATAGGTCAGGAAATCGGCTCACGCGGCATACGTGCCAATGCAATAGCTCCGGGATTCATCGATACAGCCATGACACAAGCTCTGCCCGACAACATACGCAAAGAATGGATACAGAAGATTCCGCTGCGCAGGGCAGGACAGGTGGAAGACATTGCTAACGTGGCAACATTCCTCGCATCCGACCTCTCGTCATACGTGACCGGACAAGTGATTCAGGTTGACGGCGGAATGAACATGTAATCAGCAACGCCGAAAACAACATACAATTACAACTTACGACAGACAATGCAAGCCCAAGCGGTTGAAACAAGCATTGTCTGCCGCAAGTTATGTTTGTACAAATACAAAGACATAATACAAATAAAAAAATGAATGTCGTTTACGAAGACAACCACATTATCATTGTAAGTAAACGCAGCGGCGAGATTGTACAGGGTGACAAGACCGGCGACAGAACACTGGCCGACGACGTGAAAGAATACATCAAAGAAAAATATGCAAAACCCGGCAATGTCTTTCTCGGAGTAACACACAGGCTCGACCGACCGGTGTGGGGACTTGTTGTCTTCGCCAAAACATCCAAAGCCCTGTCAAGACTGAATGACATATTCCGCAACGGTGAAATACATAAAACGTATTGGGCTATATGCCAAAACATGCCGGCCGAACAGGAAGCCACCCTTACCCATTGGATAAAACGCAACGAAAAGCAAAACAAAAGCTATGCTTACAACAAAGAAGTGGCAGGCTCGAAAAAGGCAATGCTGAAATACAAGGTAACAGGCAGGTCTGAAAGATACACTCTTGTGGAAATCGAACTGATGACGGGACGTCATCACCAGATAAGATGTCAGCTGGCAAAAATCGGATGCCCGATAAAAGGCGACCTGAAATACGGCGCACACCGCAGCAACCCGGACGGAAGCATATCTCTGCTGGCACGCAGTATTGAATTTATACATCCTGTGTCAAAAGAACATATATGCGTAAAAAGCGATGTGCCCGACGACAAGCTGTGGCATGAGATAAGCGGATGTTAAGGTTAAAAATTACACTCTGATATCTTTTTGTATTCAATTTGTTTCTGTTTTTCCAAAATAATTAGTTACTTTGCAGTGATTACCATTCTTAACGTGTAATTACGTGCAAAAGAAAAAAGTTGTCAAATTGGCAGTCGGCATAGTGCTGACACCAATTCTGCTATTCATAATACTGGCTGTTTCACTTTACATTCCACCGGTACAAAACTGGATTGTAAAGAAAGTGACGCATTATGCTTCACAACAGACCGGAGCCGAAATATCAGTGAAAAGTGTGAAACTGGTATTTCCGCTCAACCTCGGTGTGGAAGGATTCAAAATGATACAGCCGAATGACTCAGTACCACAAAATAAAGACACGGTGGCCGATGTTGAACGGCTTATCGTAAAAGTACAGTTATGCCCGCTGTTCAGAAAGAAAGTGGAAGTGGACGCACTCGAATTTAACGACATCAGACTTAACACCGCAAATCTGATACACGAAGCACGAATAAAAGGCACCATAGGCAGACTGTATCTTAGAAGCCACGGCATAGACCTGAGTGCCGAAACAGTAAAAGTAAACGAGGCGGCACTCGCAGACGCCAACGTAAACATAGAACTCAGTGACACTGTGGCTCAAGACACATCAACTACGAAAAACAATTGGAAGATTGCAGTAGACAGACTCGGAATAACCAATACGGGAATAACCGTACACATGCCCGGCGACACTTTACAGATAACAGCACAACTCGGCAATACAAAAGCCGAAAACGGATACTTTGACCTGTATTCGGGACTTTACAGAATACAACGCTTTGACTGGGAAAACGGGAGCCTGGCCTATGACAACAACTTTGAAAAACACATAAAAGGACTTGACGTAAACCACATAGCCCTTACCGAAGTAACTCTCGGCATAGACTCTCTTTATTTTTGTCAGTCTGACCTGAACCTGTCAATACGAACATTCTCGTTCAAAGAAAAAAGCGGCATAAACGTAAACAACATCACAGGCCCAATCATTCTCGATTCGACAAAAATAAATCTGCCTTCGATAAATATCAGGACACCTGACTCTTATCTGTCGGCACAACTCATAATGGACCTTGACGCATTTAACGACAAACACCCGGGTCGCCTAAGTTTCAAGGCCGACGGCTCCATAGGTAAACAAGACATTATGAGATTCATGGGCGACATGCCTTCAGGCTTCATACGCCGATGGCCGAACAGCCCGTTAAGTCTGAAAGCTGTGGCGGCAGGCAACATGAAGAGCATGAACTTCGGAGGCATAAACATAAAACTGCCTTCGGCCTTCAACATCAGCGCAAAAGGCAACGCCGCAAACATTACCGACACAAAGAACATGAAAGCATCGGTAAGACTTGACGCAAGGACATACGACATGAGCTTCGTCAACGAACTGCTGAAAGCGCAGGGCGTAGCAGCATACGTGCCCCGAAACATAAGTATGAAAGGTGACTTCGGCATAAACGGGAGCCGCTACACGGCTGATTTCACTGCGACAGAAGGCGGCGGACGACTCACGGCCAAAGGCTCGTTCGACTCACGCAGAATGAGTTATAATGCTTCATTGTCGGCAAACAAACTGAAGACAAGCCATTTCTTGCCGGGCAAGGGCATGGGCGACCTTACAGCCAGTGCCTATGTAAAAGGTCACGGAACCAAGATACTGTCACCGAAAACAAAATTAAAGGCACAAGCCGGTATTGACAAATTCTCAATAGGGGAATATAACTTCGACGGAATAAAATTTGAAGCAGACATGAGTAACGGCAAGACATACGCCTCACTCAACAGCGACAATCCGCTGGCGCAAGGAGCAATCACCATCAACGCCAAAACAGACAGAAAGATGTTACTGTCCACTCTTGCTGCCGACGTGAGGTATGTCGACTGGTACAGTCTGAAACTTGTCGAATCACAACTTTCCACATCATTACGCTGCCGTGTGGACGTAGGCACAGATCTGAAAAACATACTCAGCATAAAAGGAATGATCAACGACCTCGTCATATCAGACTCAGGCCGGGTATTCAAGCCTAACGACTTGTTTGTTGACATAATCACGAGCCGTGACACAACGCATTTCGTCACCGAATGTGGAGACTTCAAGCTGCACTTCAACGGCAAGGGCGGATACAAGAAGATACTTGACAAGGCCGGTGGCTTTGCAAAAGAACTGTCTGCCGAACTCAAAAACAAACAAATAAACATAACCGAACTGAGAAAGCAACTGCCTTTGGCACAACTATATCTGACAACGGGGAAAGACAATCCGCTAAGCCGCTTTATCGCAAGAAAGGGATTCGCGTTCCAGGACGCAGACATAGACATATCATCATCACCGGCACTCGGGCTAAACGGCAACATAGAGCTGCTGGAACTTCAGAACAGCGCCATAAAGCTTGACACCGTCCGCTTCAACATCGTGTCAGATTCGGTAAACTGCACTTACAACGGGCAGATAAGGAACAACAAGAAAAACAAACAATATGTATTCAACGCACTGCTCGACGGATACATATTCGACAAAGGGTCAGGAGCCAACATCAGATTCTATGACGCGCGAGACAGTCTCGGAATAAAGCTGGGATTTGAAGCCTCAATGGAAGAACAGGGCATAAAAGTAAAGTTACTCACAGACAACCCCATACTCGGCTACAAGAAGTTTAAAGTCAATGACGACAACTTCATATACATGGGCTCGGACAAGAGAGTCTCGGCAAAACTGCAACTTATGGCCGATGACGGCACGGGGGTACACATCTATTCAAACGACGAAAACACCGAGGCCCTGCAAGACATGACCATCGGCCTGAAAAGCTTTGACCTTGAAAAAGTGCTGACCGTTGTCCCGTACATGCCGGACATTACGGGAATAATGAACGGCGACTTCCATATCATCCAGATGCCCGACGAGATGTCGGTATCGGCTTCAATGTCTGTTGACAACATGACATACGAACGCAGCCGGATGGGTAACCTCAGCACCGAGTTTGTCTATATGCCGAAGAGTGACGGCACACACACGGTCAACGGCGTGCTGAACTGCAACGACGAGCAAGTGGCCGAACTGAGCGGAACATACGACTCCGGAGGCGACGGCAATCTTGACGCCACACTGACAATGGGACACATGCCGGTAAAACTGCTCAACGGATTCATACCCGACAGAATAATACGCCTCAACGGATACACTGACGGCGAAGTGGCCATCAAGGGGCCGCTGGCAAAACCTGTGGTAAACGGCGAAGTAAAGTTTGACTCCTGCCACATGCGCAGCGCGCAATACGGCATACGCCTGCGTTTCGACGACTCGCCGCTGCGTATCGTCGGCAGCAATCTTCTGTTTGAAGACTTCAAGATGTTTGCGAACAACAACAACCCGCTCACAATCAAAGGCAACGTTGACTTCTCCGACCTGAACAACATGCGCATGGACCTGGGGCTTGTCGCACGCAACTGCCAGATAATAGACGCGAAGGAGAACCGCCGCAGCGTGGCCTTCGGCAAGGCCTTCGTTGACTTCTTTGCCACGATGAAAGGCCCGGTGAATCATCTCGAGTTGCTCGGACGGCTCGATGTGCTTGGCTCCACCGACATGTCATACATACTGCGCGACACGCCCCTGTCGACAGACAACCGGATGAACGAGCTGGTAAAGTTTGTAAGCTTTGAGGACACCACGGCCGCCGTGGTTGAGCATCAGCCGATATCCGGATTCTCAATGGACCTGACGATGAACATCAACCAGGGCGCTCACGTAATGTGCTATCTAAACACCGACCACTCAAACTATATCGACCTGATGGGCGGAGGCAGCCTCAGGATGCAATACGGCATAACGGGCGACATCAGTCTGACAGGACGCTACACTCTCGACAACGGCGAAATGAAATACTCCCTGCCAATCATTCCCCTGAAAACCTTTACCATACAGGACGGCAGTTACATAGAATTTACCGGAGACCCGATGAATCCGAAACTGAACATCACCGCCACCGAGAGAACAAAGGCTAACGTCTCGTCGGGCGGAAGCGGGGACCGCACCGTAGAGTTTGACTGCGGCGTGATAATAACGAAGACACTGTCGGACATGGGACTGGAGTTCACCCTCAGCGCTCCCGAAGACATGACGCTGAACAGCGAACTGCAATCGATGAGCGTGGAACAGCGCGGCAAGCTGGCCGTCACCATGCTCACCACAGGCATGTATCTTGCCGACGGCAACACCGGAAAATTCTCGATGAACGACGCGCTCAGCTCGTTCCTGCAGAGCGAAATCAACAACATCACCGGCAGCGCCCTGCGCACGCTCGACCTGAGCTTCGGCATGGACAATTCGACCGATGCCGGCGGAAGCACACACACAGACTATTCATTCAAGTTCTCAAAACGCTTCTGGAACAACAGAATCAGAATCGTGGTAGGCGGAAAAGTGTCTACCGGACCTGATGTGACCAATCAGAACGAGTCGTTCTTCGACAACGTAACGTTTGAGTACCGCCTCGGCGACTCGTCAGACAAATACGTCAAGCTTTATTACGACAACAACGCTTACGACTGGCTGGAAGGCACCGTGCGCGAATACGGAGTAGGTTTCACGTGGCGCCGCACACTGCAACACTTCAAAGACATTTTCAAGTCCGGGAGAAAGAAAAAAGCAGCACAGGCTCCGGCTGACCCGGCAAAAAACAAGAAGCAATGACACACTTCACCATACCACACATCATAAAGCGCATGATACGAAGGGCATGCAGGCCGCTGCCCGCCGCAGTTGCGGCGGTTGCGGCGGCACTGCTGTCGGCATCATGCTCAACGACAAAGAACATACCCGAGAACGACCAGCTCTTCATCGGACTCGAGAAAATAAAATACCACAACTACGAAGACAACGACCACTTCAACTCAACAAAGGAGGAAGTGGAAGCAGCCCTGGCCACGGCACCCAACGGGGCGCTCTTCGGCAGCTCGTATTACAGAAACCCGTTTCCGTACGGCCTGTGGATATGGAACGCCTTCTCAGGCTCGGACAACAAAATAGCACAATGGATAACGCGCACATTCGGCAAAGCCCCCGTACTGATGCGCCGGGTCAATCCCGAGCTGCGTGCGTCGGTGGCACAGTCTGTACTGCGCAACCACGGCTATCTCAACGGCACGGTAGACTATGATGTCATCACGCAGAAAAATCCCAAGAAAGCAAAAATAGGCTACACCGTCAACGCCGGCAGGCTGTTCACCGTCGACACGCTTGAATATGCAGACTTTCCCGAGACATCCGACAGTCTGATACGCATGACCCGACAATACGCCGAGATAAGCGCCGGCTCGCCCTTCGACGTGTCGATGATGGACGCCGAGCGCAACCGCATAGCCCGGCTCTTCCGCAACAACGGCTATTACTATTACCAGCCGGGATTCGCCTCTTATCTGGCCGACACCATAGCCGGGCAGGGCAAGGTGAAGTTGCGCCTGCAGATGGCGGGCAACCTGCCCGCCGCCGTACGCCGCAAGTGGTACATCGGCAAGATAACGATAGACATGCGCAGGCAATTCGCCGACGAACTTACCGATTCGTTCAGCCACCGTTACTTCACCGTGAGATTCAGAGGCCGCAAGCCACCCGTGCGCCCGCGCATAATACTGAGCAACCTGAAGTTACGCCCGCGCCGGCAGTTCAGCTACGACCAATATACCGAATCGGCTAACAAGATTAACAGTTCGGGACTGTTCAGCTCGGTGGAGTTCAACTTCACCCCACGCGACACCACCGGAAAGAACGACACCCTCGACGTCAATCTGGCATGCACGTTCAACAAGCCGTACGACTTTTACATCGAGACCAACTACAAGAACAAGATCAACGGCCGCCACGGACCCGAGCTTGTGGTCGGCCTGGTGAAGCGCAACGCCTTCCGCGGCGGCGAGAAGCTCGACGTCAACCTGCACGGCACATACGAGTGGGAACAGGGCGGCAACGTCAACGGCAACGGGGGGAACATGAATTCCTACGAATACGGACTTGACGCATCACTTGAGTTTCCGCGCATCGTCGCCCCGTTCATAAAGCGCCGCCGCTTCTTCACCACCCCGTCGACCAACGCCCGCATAGCCATGAACGTACTCAACCGCCCCGACTACTTCAAGATGAACACATTCTCGGCCGAGTGGTCGTACACGTGGCAGCGCAACGACAGATGGCGCAGCGAGTTCAGTCCGCTCACGCTGCAATACCAGAAGCTCAACCGCACCACAGCGAAGTTTGACTCCATACTCTACGCCAACCCCTACCTGCAGACGTCCATGCAGAACGTCTTCATTCCCAAAATGCGCTACACGCTGACCTACAGCTCGGCCATGCGCAGCAGCAATCCGCTGGTGTGGGAAACCACACTGACCGAGTCGGCCAACATCCTGTCGCTGGGCTATCTTGCAGCCGGCAGGAAGTGGAACGAGCCAGGCAAGCAGATGTTCGGCAATCCCTACGCCCAATTCGTCAAGCTGGAGACAGACATCAGCAAGACATGGCGCCTGGGGCACAGGTCGCAACTCGTGGCCCATGCCAACGCCGGCGTCATCTACACCTACGGCAACAGCACAAGCGCGCCTTACAGCGAGCAGTTCTACGTGGGCGGCGCCAACAGCATCAGGGCCTTCGCCGTGCGCAGCATCGGCCCCGGCAGCTATACGACTGACGTGTCGCGCCTGTCGTATCTCGACCAGACGGGCGACATCAAGCTCCAGCTCAATCTTGAATGTCGCTTCAATCTTTTCGGCAGCTTGTACGGCGCAGCCTTTCTCGATGCCGGCAACGTGTGGGCCCTGCGCGACGACGGCTACCGCCGCGGTGCGCAGTTCAAGCTGAAAAACGCGCTGAAGGAGATGGCCCTCGGCACGGGCGTGGGCATACGTTACGACCTGGACTTCCTCGTGCTTCGCCTCGACTGGGGCGTAGGGCTGCACGTGCCTTACGAGACGGGCAAGAGCGGCTTCTACAACATTCCGCGCTTCAAGGACGGCCAGGCCATCCACCTTGCGGTAGGCTATCCGTTCTGACACAGATTTGGCTACATTATAAAATTACCTTTGGGCTTGCGAAAGGTAACCTTTTGCGTTGTAAAAGCTTACCTTTTACGAGCCCAAAGGTAAGCTCTTGCAAAACCGCTGTTTTCCGCCATGCGATCAAGGCTCACAGTCCGATACAATTAATGACAGTATCATGCGCAAACAAATTATTTTTACTACAAATCATTATTTTTTCCCTATATTCCATTGCAATATAAAATATATTTCATATATTTGTGATATCTTAACAAAATTATCAACTTATGAAAACAAAAAGACTCTTAGGCTTCTTTGTTTTCGTTACTACGATGGCTCTGACATCCTGCACGCAAGAGCAAGACTATGACCTGAATGCAGCAAAAAGCATTACACCGACAGCAACCGAAAATTATCAAGTGTCTCAGGAAGAAGCCGTGGCGATAGCCACCAATGCCGTCATTTCATTAGGCGGTTATGAGACAAGAGCCGGTAATACCGACCGTATGCTGACCGTGAAGAATATCAGCCGTGTACCCGAACAGACACGTAACACTGAACAACCCGAAACATTCTTTTACGTTGTAAACTTTGAAGAGGGAGGATACGCAGTCGTACCTAGTGACAAACGTGCCACAAGTGTCTATGCTCTATCGAACGAAGGTTATTTTTCTCCTGATGCCAATGACGGCGTAAAACTTTTCATGGACATGGCTGAAGACTATCTGAAAAATGAAATCCTTGTATTTGATCCTGATAGTATCCCACTAATACACGGTGGACAATTTGGCGATTGGGAAAAGATTTGGGGTGATGATGACATGCATAACTATCCAATTATCAACATTGGGGGTCATGATTGTTACGATAAAGTGACAAGAACACAATCCACACCATTCTATCTGTTAGAAACAAAGTGGGGGCAAGGTTATCCTTATAATAATGAATGTTTTACAGATAACGGCGCACGTGCTGTAACAGGTTGTGTTGCTACTGCGTTAGCACAGATAATGGCATATCATAAACAACCACAATCATATAAAGGACATTACTATTATTGGGATTATATGCCGCAAAGTCAATCTGACTATGACGGAAGTACTGAAGCTTACAGTGTATGTTATCTTATGAATGACATCGGCAAAGCTGTATCTATGAATTATGGAACAGACGAATCCGGTGCATATTCTAAAAGATGTCCATTTGCATTGTCTCTTTTTGGATATTCATGCGATGGGCTTAATGATTATAATGCTTCAAACATTGTCACATCATTGGATAATAACATGCCCGTATATTTAGATGGGCAAGACCAATATTCAGGAACAGGTCATGCTTGGGTTGCTGACGGATATTACTATATCCGTATACAACATCAATATTATTCTACTGAAAATCTAAGTCCATACGGCCAATTTGTAGAGATGACTTATTATTTTCACATGAATTGGGGATGGGACGGATACGGAACAAATGATAACAATGGATATTATCTGTCAAAAGTATTCAATCCGGAAGTCGGATATTATACATATTCCTACGAAGATTTAAATATGATTTGTAACATAAAGTACAACCGCTAAAAAAGAAATATTATGAAAGTTTGTCGTTTATTTTATATCTGTCTGCTATTGATTGCTTTACCAATAAGTTTTATTGCTTGCAGCAATGACGACGAAGAAGAGCCGATTGGACCCATTGGCATTCCATGGGGAATAAACTGTCGCATAGATTTATACAATGCCGATGGTACCCCTTACGAAATTTTGCCCGCAGTTGGTGACAAAATAAGATGCAAATCTGGAGTATGTGAAGACATCTTCAAAAGGCCGCATTACTATGCCAACTACAGTGGTAACAGTTTCTATGCAGGAAGCGGCGATTTTTCCGGACATCAGCACCCGGGGCACGAACACGACATAACATTTACCATCTACATACAACCATCTGATCTATTCGGCTGGGACGAAGAAAAAACTATCAAAATAGTATGCGACCCCCGCTTCGAACAAAATCTATCTCCGTTTATGCCGGTAGTAAAGTCGGTAACGTCTGACAACCTTAACGTTTCATCTACGTTGACATACGAAGAAATGGTTGAAACCGACGGAACGAAAGAATATTACTTGCCGATAACCGTCATTCTTCCGGAAAAGAACTGAAACAGGCGAAGAAAATCATTGATAAATGTTTATTACACGAACTGAAGACTTTTAGTTAGAAGAATGGGAAGCCATACCCAGAACATCGACGTCACTCTCACGCCGGCAGACTGCCCCCGAGAGTCTGCACTCCGGGCGGCACAGCCGTCCTCTTGCCGCAGCCTTGCATGATGACATGCACGGCGGCACGAGGGCGGCATTTTAATACGGATTGTATCAGTTTTTACGGACAAAGAGCGACAAATCAGCCGCAAGCGGCGACGATTTGCAACAAATGATAATTTTGTAAGGGTAATATGTTTGCCAATCCGAAGTTTTTTAATACTTTTGCAAACGGTAAAAGTATTATTCACGGCATAACGATTATCCATAAAACATGACCCGACCCACGGCGATACTCCTGCTGCACTGCCCCGACAGGCGCGGCATAATAACGGAGATAACGAAATTCATTACCGACAACAACGGCAACATTGTCTATCTCGACCAGTATGTTGACCGTCAGGACGGTGTGTTCTTCATGCGGCTGGAATGGGAACTTGACGGATTCGTCATACCGCGCGACAAGCTGAAAGACTATTTCCAGACGCTTTACGCCACAAGGTACGGCATGACGTTCAGCCTGTACTTCAACGACGTGAAGCCGCGCATGGCCATATTCGTAAGCAAGATGAGCCACTGTCTGTACGACCTGCTGGCAAGATACAACGCGGGCGAATGGAACGTGGAAATACCGTGCATAGTGAGCAATCATGAGGACCTGAGGTATGTGGCCGAACAGTTCGGCATACCATACTACGTGTGGCACATTAACAAAGACCACTCAAACAGGGCCGAAGTGGAACAGGCCGAAATGGAACTGCTCGGCAGAGAGCGCGTGACGTTTATCGTGCTGGCACGCTACATGCAGATAATCAGCGAACGGATGATTGACGCCTACCCTCACCACATCATCAACATACACCACTCGTTCCTGCCGGCGTTCATCGGCGCACGCCCGTATCACCAGGCATGGCAACGGGGCGTGAAGATAATCGGAGCCACAAGCCACTACGTGACGACCGAACTCGACGCCGGACCGATAATAGAACAGGACGTCGTGAGAATAACTCATAAGGATACGCCCGACACACTCATGCTGAAAGGACGCGACCTGGAGAAAATCGTTCTGAGCCGCGCCGTGACGAAACACATCGAACGGAAAATACTGACGTATAACAACAAGACGGTTGTATTTAGTTGAGTTTTTTTAGCAGACGAGTGACGAGCAGACAAGCAGACAAGCAGACAAGGAGATTTGCCTTTTAGCAGACAAGTTGACAAGTGACGAGCAGACAAGAAGACAAGAAGATTTGATAATAATATACAGACATGATGAATAAAATATCTTTAAATAAAATAAGTGCAGACAAAGAGACAAATCTCCTTGTCTGCTTGTCTGCTCGTCACTCGTCTGCTAAATAAAAAATGAACATTGCAGTAATAAAATATAATGCGGGCAACGTGTACAGCGTGATTAACGCTTTGCGCAGACTGGGCGTCGAGCCGGAATATACCGACGACGCACAGCGCATCATGGCTGCCGACAAAGTGGTGTTCCCCGGACAGGGAGAAGCCGCGGGCACCATGGAATACCTGCGCAGACACGGTCTTGACCATGTGATAAAAGCACTGCGCCAACCGGTGTTGGGAATCTGCATAGGCCAACAGCTGATGTGCCGCCACTCTGAAGAAGGCGACACGGGCTGTCTCGGCATATTTCCTGCCGACGTGCTGAGATTCCGCCCCACGCGGCATGAAGACAAAGTGCCGGCAATGGGCTGGAACAGGCTGGAGGACATGAAGTCGCCGCTGTTCAAGGGGATAAACGGCAATAATGCTTTCGTGTATTTCGTACACAGCTATTACGTCCCGCTGTGCGAGTGGACGGCAGCAACGGCAGACTACATACTGCCGTACAGCGCGGCCTTGCACAAGGATAACTTCTATGCCACACAGTTTCATCCGGAAAAGAGCGGAAGCGTGGGCGAAGCGATACTGCGCAACTTCATAAAGATGTGAGGTTGTACGGTTGGCGAGGTTGTACGGTTGGTGCAGG
>CALNFG010000052.1 GCA_939792625.1 uncultured Prevotella sp. | reverse complement strand
TGTACGGACTCTTCCCCAGCAATCAGATTTCACCGTTCCGCACACCCGAGCTGACATCTGCCGCACGTACGTCGCTCATCCATCGCGGCGACCCCTCCACAGGATGGAGCATGGGGTGGAAAGTATGTCTGTGGTCACGACTGCTCGACGGCAACCATGCCTTGAAACTGATTGGCGACCAGCTCACTTTGGTGCGCAACGAGAAGAAGAAAGGCGGCACGTATCCCAATCTGTTCGATGCCCACCCCCCATTCCAGATTGACGGCAACTTCGGTTGTGCAGCCGGCATAGCCGAAATGCTGCTGCAGAGCCACGACGGTTTTGTTTACCTGCTGCCTGCTTTGCCTGACGCATGGAAAGAAGGCTCCGTAAACGGTCTGAAGGCGCGCGGAGGCTTTGAGGTAAGCATCGACTGGAAAGACAATCTTCCCGCAAAGGCTGTCGTAAAATCAGCATTGGGCGGCAACCTGCGCATACGTTCGGCTGTGCCTCTTACGGGTAAGGGATTGAAAAAGGCAAAGGGCGAAAACGAAAATCCGCTGTTTGACGTGCCCGATGACATCAGGCAGCAGATAAACTCACCCGAAGCCATAGAACAGATGCCGGCACTCGGAAAAACTTATCTGTACGACATAAAGACAAAGAAGGGAGAGACATACACTCTCTACCGTGCCGAAAAATAAGCACTCACCGACAGGCAAACAAGCCGGAACTCATACCCGGCCTGCTTGCCTGCCAACCGTAAAAAACAAAAATAAGACTGCCGCCGGCAGTAAAAGCCGCCGGTTTGAAGAAGTAATCTTATCGGGTTTATAACAAATTGATTATCAATAAGTTGCAAAAGACCGTCTTTTAGGCTGCAAAAGGTGGCCTTTTGGCGTATAAAAGACGGTCTTTTACAGACCAAAAGATAACCTTTTGAAAAACAGGCATGCACAACCGGCCGGCATGCTCATGACCATGACAACAATAATTTATAATATCTACGCGCAATGAATACAAAAAAAACAATCCTTACCTTGGCGTTGCTGCTCGTCATGACGGCGGCAAACGCGGCGAACAAAATCTACAAACCGTGGAGCAACGGACGCCTCGTGGTGTCAGAAAACAACCGCTATCTCGTACACGAAAACGGCACACCGTTCTTCTGGCTCGGCAACACGGCCTGGCTGCTGCCCGAGCGTCTCAACCGTGATGAAGTGGAGTACTTTCTCAACTACGAGCGCACGGCTGGATACAACGTGGAGCAGATACAGGTGCTTAACGCCATCCCGACATTCAACATTTACGGACACGCCGCCAACAACGCCGAATTTGACTTCAGCAAAGTTTCTAAGCCCGGCGTTTACGGATATTGGGAGCATCTCGACTATATCGTAGACGTGGCCGAACGCAACGGCATCTATATCGCAATGGACTGCATCTGGGGCTCGCAGATTGACGCCATGGACACAAAGAAAGCCGCAGCCCTCGGCACATTCCTGGCCGAGAGATACAAAGACAAACCCAACATCATCTGGCTGATAGGCGGTGACATAATGGGCGACAAGAAACCCGAAGTATGGGATGCCATGGCCCGTGCCATCAAAAAGATAGACAAAGTACATGTTATGACATTCCATCCCAGAGGGCGTACAACGTCGGCATGGTGGTATAATGACCGTGAGTGGATGGATTTCAACATGTTTCAGAGCGGACACCGGCGTTACGGACAGCGCAACGGCGACGGCGACTATACCATAAAGGACAACACAGAGGAAGACAACTGGCGCTACGTGGACATGAGTTTTGAGAAAGAGCCGCTGCGCCCGGTTATCGACGGAGAACCCAGTTACGAAGACATTCCGCAGGGATTGCACGACTTCTCGGCTCCCCGCTGGCAGGACTACGACGTACGCCGTTATGCTTACTGGGCAGTGTTTGCAGGCGCTTTCGGCCACACTTACGGACATAATTCGGTAATGCAGTTCATCCGTCCGGGCTTGTCGGCTTCATTTGCGGCAGAAAAACCCTGGTGGGACGCCATGAAAGACCCGGGTTACAATCAGATGAAGTATCTGAAGTGGCTCATACTCAACTTCCCTTTCACCGAGCGCATCGGCGACCAGAGCATCATTGCCGGACTGAACGGAGAACGCTATGACCGCGTGATAGCCACCCGCGGAAATGACTATCTGCTGGTGTACAACTACAGCGGGAAACCCATGAGCATAGACCTGACCAAGATAAGCGGTGCAAAAAAGAACGTATGGTGGATGAATCCGGCCAACGGCGAACTTACTTATCTGGGTGAGTTTGACAACAAAGTGACCGAGTTTACATACGATGCTGCCTATCTGCGCGGCAGCGACCGCGTGCTGATAGCCGTCGATTCGGACAAGAACTACATAAGCAAGACTGACAAGCAAATACCTGAAAAAGAATGATACGCAAAACTGTTATAGCGGCATTGGCCCTGTGCGTGTGTCTCATACCGGCTGCGGCGAAGCAGAAAAAGAAGCAGAAAGCATCGTTTCCCGTCACCGTAACCGAACTGAAGACCGAGCGCATGGTCAATCCCATGAGCATAGACACGCCCCGGCCGAGGCTCGGCTGGGTGCTGACGTCTGACAAGAACGATGTAATGCAGACGTCTTACCACATAATAGTGGCATCCACGGCAGGAAAGGCAGACAGTCTGAAAGGCGACCTTTGGGACGCCACTGTGGAGACAGACCAGTCGCAGTGGATAAGATATGCCGGCAAAGAGCTGCGCAGCAACACGCCGTGCTACTGGCGCGTGAAGGTCAACACCACTCAGGGAGAGTCTGACTGGAGCGAAACCGCCGTATGGAACGTAGGCCTGCTGAACGAGGCCGACTGGAGCGGACAGTGGATAGGACTCGACAGAGCCATGCCGTGGGACGTCGAGGAGATACACAGCCGGCTCAGCTCGCGTTACCTGCGCACCGAGTTCAAGGCAGAGAAGCCGGTGCGCCGCGCCACTCTGTATATCAGCGGACTCGGCATGTACGAGGCTTACATCAACGGGAAGAAAGTGGGCGACCAGGTGCTTGCGCCCGCACCCACAGACTATCGTAAGACTGTGTTGTACAATGCTTTCGACGTGACACAGATGATTGCCGCCGAAAATGCCATAGGCGTAGTACTCGGTAACGGCCGTTACTATACCATGCAGCAGAACAAGAAGCCATACAAGATAGCCAACTTCGGTTATCCCAAACTGCGCCTGAATCTCATAATAGAATATGCCGACGGTACGAAGCAGACAATATCGTCGAACAACAAGTGGAAACTGAATCCCGACGGGGCAATACGCTCGAACAATGAGTACGACGGTGAGATATATGATGCCCGCAAGGAGTTTGCCGGATGGACGTCCGCCGGTTATGACGACAGCGCATGGATGGCGGCTGAACGTGTGGCTCTGCCTTATGGAACGCTGCGCGGAGCGATGTCGCCGAACATGAAAGTTCTCAAGACCATTAAGCCCGTAAGCGTGAAAAAGCACGGCGACGGTTACATTGTGGACATGGGACAGAACATGGCAGGCTGGCTGAAAGTACGCATAAACGGAGTGAATGCAGGCGATACTGTAAGCATCATCTTCTCTGAGAACATTAATTCCGACGGCAGTCTCAACCGCGCCAATTTCCGCCATGCCTTTTCAACCGATAAGTATGTGGCCGACGGCAACGAGAACGGGCGCTGGTGGGCACCCACTTTTGTTTATCACGGATTCCGCTATGCCGAAATCAAAGGCATGGACAACGTTACGGCAGACTGTCTGACAGGCGAAGTGGTAAGCGACGAGATGACCGAAACCGGCACGTTTGCTTCGTCTGACACTATTCTGAACAAAGTATTCCACAACGCATTGTGGGGCATTCTCGGCAATTACAAGGGCATGCCGGTAGACTGTCCGCAGCGTGACGAGCGCCAGCCGTGGCTTGGCGACCGTGTGCGCGGCTGTTTTGGCGAGGCTTTCATCTTCGACAACAACAAGCTTTACGCCAAATGGGCCCGCGACATCGTGGAGGCACAGCGTGAAGACGGATGTATACCCGATGTGGCTCCGGCTTACTGGAATTATTATTCGGACAACATGACGTGGCCCTCGGCACTGCCGTTCTCGCTGGAAATGATGTACAACCAGTATGGCGATGACGAGCCTTTGCGCAAGTATTACCCCGCAGTGAAGAAGTGGTTGGCACACATGAAGTATCAATACATGAAAGATGGACTGATGCCGCGCGACAAGTATGGTGACTGGTGCATGCCTCCTTCTGACCTGAAAGCCATCCATAACCGTGACCCGAAGCGCCAGACCGACGGCACACTTATAGCCACGGCTTATTATTACAGGCTGAACAAGCTGATGGAACGCTTTGCCAAGATACAGTCAAAGGATGCTGAAGCTGCCGGATATGCAGCTGAAGCAGCCCGCGTGAAAGAAGCATTCAACAAGAAATTCCTTACCGTAAAGCGTGGCACAAGCCAGGTGCCGGGTCTCATGCTCTATCCCGACAGTACTTTCTACGGCAACAACACAACCACGGCAAACCTTCTGCCGCTCGTATTCGGCATGATAGATGACGACTATGTGCGTGGAGAAGTGGAGAAAAACATAATCTTCGACATTATAACAACAAGTAAGGGGCTGATGCCGTGCGGAATAATCGGCGCACAGTGGCTTATGCACGGACTTACCGACATGGGGCGTGCCGACATTGCATGGCTGCTGGCCACCAACAAGAAGTACCCCAGTTGGGGATACATGACAGAAAAGGGAGCCACCACAATATGGGAATTGTGGAACGGAGACACCGCCAACCCGAAGATGAACAGCGCCAACCACGTGATGCAGTTGGGCGATCTCGTGGCATGGCTTTATGAAGACGTGGCGGGAATAAGTTCTGACCTGAACAAGCCCGGCTTCAAACACATAATAATGAAGCCTGACTTCTCTGTTGACGAGATGGACGACATAAAAGCGTCTTACCGTTCGATTTACGGCGACATAATCAGCCGCTGGCAGAAAATAAACGGCAAACTGCACTGGCACGTCGAAATTCCGGCCAACACAACGGCCGAAGTTCATTTGCCCGATGGTACGGTGAAGAACATCGGTTCGGGAGTCTACGATTTCACTTCGGCTCTGCCCGTACAGGACAGCGCAGTGGTTGCAGACGAGTTTCTGTACACTCAGGCATCATTTCCACAGGCTCATTCGGCAACCATAGCCGAGACCACGGACGGCGACCTTGTGGCAACTTACTTCGGAGGAACGAAGGAGCGCAATCCCGATGTCTGCATCTGGGTGAGTCGCAAGCCCAAAGGCAGCGACAAGTGGCTTGAGCCGCAACTGGTGGCCGACGGAGTTTTCAAGACAGGAAGTGAGGAAGCGAAGCTTGCCGGACTGTCAGGGCTCGACAGCACGAACGTTACGGCAGACAAAGGCCCCATCATCGACAAAAAGGTACGTACCAACCCGCAAGGCTGGCAGCGCAAGGCTTGCTGGAATCCGGTGGTCTACCAGATTCCCAGAGGCGACCTCATAATTTATTTCAAGATAGGCAACAAGGTGTCAGACTGGACCGGATGGCTTGTCCGTTCTAAAGACGGAGGCAAAACATGGAGCCGTCGCGAGCCGCTGCAAGAAGGATTCTTGGGACCGATAAAGAACAAGCCGATATTCAGCAAAGGACGTATCATTGCCCCGACAAGCATCGAGGAGGGCAACTGGCGCTTATACTTTGAATATTCTGACGACATGGGCAAAACGTGGAAACGTACTGACTTTGTGGCTGCCGACGAAGGAGTGAAGGCCATACAGCCGGCCATAATGACGCTGAAAGACGGCCGTCTGGCTGCCGTGGCACGTACCAGGAGCGAGCGCATAGGCATAACTTACAGTTCGGACAACGGTGAAACATGGTCGAAACTCGAACTTATAGACACGCCGAACAACAACAGCGGACTCGATGCCGTAACCCTGAAAGACGGCCGGCAGGTACTCATCTGCAACGACCGGCCCATACCCCACGGCATAAAGAACGGTAAGGGGGCTCGCACACCGTTGTCGGTCATGGTGTCGGACGACGGTGTAAACTGGCGCCACTGGGTAACACTTGAGGATTCGCCGATAAGCCAATACTCTTATCCCTCAATCATCCAGACTTCTGACGGCAGGCTGCACTGTATCTATACATGGCGCAGACAGAGAATTAAACATGTTGAACTGAATATTAACAAGTAGTTGAATAAGTTAGAGTAGTTAAAGTAGTTGGAGTCATTGTCTTATGCAATTTATCAAGAAAAATGAAAAATCAAAACTGTAAGCAACGTATTTGACTTTAACTGCTGTAACTACTCTACTTGCTCCTGACTGCTAAAAACAACCTTTATATGAGAAAACTATTTTTACTTTTATCGCTTTTCATCTCGCTCGCGGCGGCTGCGGCCGATGCCTATTCTGTGGCGGGAATGTATCCTTTGCAAGGAAGCGGGCGCATAATCTACAATTTCAACCAGGGTTGGCGTTTTCATCTCGGCGATGCCACGGGAGCCGACGCAACGACATTTGACGACAGCAAATGGCAGGTGGTGTGCGCTCCGCACAGCGTTCGTCTGGAGCCTTCAGAAGGAAGCGGCGGCCGCAACTATCAGGGCGTTGCCTGGTACCGCAAGCATTTCACGGTGCCGGCCGACATGCGGGACAAGAACATCACCGTGCATTTCGAGGCGATAATGGGCAAGCAGGATATTTTCGTCAACGGAAAGAAGGTGAAAAGCCATCTCGGAGGATATCTTCCGATAACCATCAACCTGAGTGAATGTGGCGTGAAAGCCGGCGATAAGTGTCTTATCGCAGTTAAGGCAGACAACAGTGACGACAAGACATACCCTCCGGGCAAGAAGCAGGCCGCGCTCGACTTCTGCTATCACGGCGGAATGTATCGTGACGTGTGGCTTATAGGCAAGTCGCCGATAGCCATTACTGACAATGTTGAGGCCGGCAAGGAAGCGGGAGGAGGCATCTTTCTGCACTACGACAACATATCAGAAAAGAGTGCCGATGTGTTTGTCAACGTGGAGGTGGCCAACAGTTCACGTTCCGCTGCCCGGCCGACGGTCATCGCCGTGGTGAAAGACAAAGACGGCAACAGCGTGTATTCCATGACAGAGAATGTGAAAGTAGGCGCCGGCAAAGCTGCCACCGCATATCTCGCGATGAAACTGAAGAATCCCAGACTGTGGTCACCCGAGAGTCCTTATCTTTATGATGTGGACATAATGGTGAAAGACGGCGACAAGACCGTTGACGGCGGAACCGTACGCATGGGTATACGCAAGGCAGAATTTAAGGGCAAGGACGGCTTCTGGCTGAACGGCAAACCTTATCACCAGCTCATCGGCGGCAACCGCCATCAGGACTTCGCATACGTCGGCAACGCCATGCCGAACAGCCAGCAATGGCGTGACGCCAAGCGTCTGAAAGACGCGGGCATGGTGATCGTGCGCTGTGCCCACTATCCGATGGACCCCGCATTTATGGACGCATGCGACGAACTCGGACTGTTTGTCATCGTGCCCACACCGGGATGGCAGTACTGGAACAAAGACCCGCATTTCGGCGAACTTGTACACGAAAACACCAGGCAGATAATACGCCGCGACCGTAACCACTGCAGCGTGCTGCTGTGGGAGCCGATACTCAACGAGACACGTTATCCGGAGGACTTCGCTCTGAAAGCCCTGCAGATAACACGCGATGAGTTCCCTTATCCCGGACGGCCGGGAGCCGTGGCCGACATGATGTCGGCAGGTGTTGCAGACAACTATGACGTAGTGTATGACTGGCCCGAAAACATTGGCAAACCCACAACCGTGAAAGACAAGTGTGTCTTCACACGCGAGTTCGGCGAAATGGTTGACGACTGGTATGCCCACAACTGCCTCAACCGTGCCTCACGCTCATGGGGCGAGAAGCCCATGCTCACGGCCGCCCTGTCGCTGTGCGACACGTACGGCACGATGTTCCACGGTCAGCGCCAGTTTATCGGCGGATGCCAGTGGCACCCGTTTGACCATCAGCGCGGCTATCATCCTGACCCTTATTACGGTGGAATATACGATGCTTTCCGACAGAAGAAATACGCCTTCGAGATGTTCCGCTCACAGGTCACCGACGGCCGGCCGATGGTTTTCATAGCAAATGAAATGACACAGTTCTCCGACTCTGACGTAACCGTGTTCTCCAACTGCGACAGCGTGCGCCTTACGGTGTTCGAGGGAGACAAGAGCGTCACTCTGCCCGTAAAACACACGGCAGACGGCATACAGTCGGCTCCTGTGGTGTTCAAGGGCTTCTGGGACTTCTGGCAGGCACGTGAATACAGCTACAAGCAGCGCAACTGGCAGCGCGTGTCACTGCTTGCCGAGGGAATCAGGGACGGCAAAGTGGTGGTTACTGAAAAGAAAATGCCTTCACGCCGCTCGACGAAGCTGCGTCTTTACGTTGACCATGCGGGCCGCCGGCTCACTGCCGACGGCAGCGACTTCATCGTGGTAGTGGCCGAAGTGACCGACGACAACGGCAACGTTAAACGTCTTGCCAAAGACAATATCTATTTCACCGTTGAAGGCGAAGGACGCATCATAGGCGACGGCGAACAGATAATGGCCAACCCGCGTATCGTTGAGTGGGGAAGCGCTCCCGTGCTTATCAGAGCTACCAACAAACCCGGTAAAATCACTGTCACTGCCCGCTCTTACTATGAAGGAGTCTACGCACCGGCTGCTGACACGATAACGATAGAAAGCGTGGCTCCCGCCTTGCCGGCATGTTACACCGATATGCCGGCCGACAAAGTAACCGTGGCAAGAAACACGGCCACGGGCAATACGGAGAGCATGAGCGAGGAAGAACGCCGGCGCACTCTGGAAGAAGTGAACAGGCAGCAGGCCGACTTCGGCATACAATAAGTCTGTTCATACGGATTACAAACCGTAACAATATATCTGTAAAAAGATTACAATGTTAAAGGTAAGCTTTTGGTTTGCAAAAGCTTACCTTTTATTGGTTAAAAGCTTACCTTTTACCAGCCTGAAGCTTACCTTTTGCAAAACAGTTGTTTTCTCATGCGTGTTCATGCAGTTTCATTAACGTTCGTGATACGGCCGTGAACAGTGTAAGAACATACGATTAACGGGCATTTATTTTGCCGTTCAGTTCGTTTCGCATATCTTTGCAGTGCATGAAGGCCGGTGTTGAGGCAGAAGCAGAATGTGGATGCGAGAGTCTGTCGCAACGTTTAAAGGTCTTTTCTGCAGCTTTTGGCTAAATATGAAGATACAGGAAATATTAGACATTTACGCCAAGTCTCCTTGTGCAGGAGCTTTGGCACAGATACTTGCCGACCGTTCCGTAGGCATGGCTTATGTCGGCGGGGCGGTGGCTTCGGCTATGCCCATGCTGTTTGCATCAGTGGCGCGTGCCATGTCGGGCACATACCTGTTTATATTGGATGATGCTGAAGAAGCGGGGTATTTTTATCATGACCTGACACAGATGCTGGGAACGGGCGATGTGTTGTTTTTCCCCTCGTCTTACCGGCGGCAGGTGAAGTACGGACAGCGTGATGCTGCCAACGAGATATTGCGCACCGAGGTGCTGGGACGCTTGCTGGAGAAAGCCGACCGGCGGCGCTGTCTTTTCATAGTTACCTGTCCCGAGGCCGTCAGCGAACTTGTGGTGTCGCGCCGCAAGATGGACGAACATACAGTGATGCTTTCAGCCGGCGGAACGTGTGACATCGTAAAACTTGCCAAACAGCTGCGCTCCATGGGCTTTGCCGAAGTGGATTATGTTTACGAGCCCGGCCAGTTTGCCGTGCGCGGAAGCATCTTTGACGTTTTCTCGTTCAGCAGCGAGTATCCGTTCCGCATTGACTTTTTCGGTGATGATATTGATTCAATACGTACGTTCGAGGTGCAGAGCCAGCTGTCGCGCGACAAGCGGCAGAGCATAGAGATTGTGCCTGAGCTTGCCACGCTTGTTGACGAGAAGGTGCCGCTGTTGCGCTTCCTGCCGGCTGATTCGGTTATCGTGATGAAAGACTTTCTGTTCTGCCGGGAGAAGATTGACGGCATATATCGCGACGGCTTCTCGTCGCAGGCTGTCAAAGAGCGTCTCGAAGGACTGACCGAAATGGAACAGCAGGCGGCCATGAAGCAGCTGAAGGCTGAAAACTCGTTGATTAACGGGGCTTGTTTTGCTGCCGATGCCGCGGGATTCCGCCGCATAGAGTTCGGTGCCAGGCCGACAGGCTCTCCTCAGGCTGTGATGAATCTCGACATGTCGCCCCAGCCGTTGTTTCACAAGAACTTTGAACTGTTGTTCCGCACGCTTGAGGATTATCTGCTCATGGGGTATAAGATATACATCCTGGCCGACAGTCAGAAGCAGAACGAAAGACTCAAAGAGATATTCGCTTCAAAGGAAGTTGACGGCGTAAGCAGGGCCGGTGACGGATACCGGCCGGACATCGCCTTTACGCCTGTGGACAAGACCATACATGCCGGCTTTGCCGACAATATGGTGAAGGCGTGCTTCTTTACCGATCATCAGATATTCGACCGTTTCCATAAGTACAGTCTGCGTTCAGACGCGGCCCGTGCCGGCAAGATGGCTCTTACGCTGAAAGAGTTGCAGGAGATGGAACCGGGTGATTATATAGTTCACGTAGACTTCGGCATAGGGCGCTTTGCCGGACTGGTGCGTGTACCTTCGGGCGACAGTTACAGGGAGGTGATAAGGATTATCTATCAGAATAACGACAAGGTGGATGTCAGCATACATTCGCTGTACAAGATATCCAAATACAAGCGTCGTGACAGTGATACGCCTCCGCGGTTGAGTACTCTCGGAACAGGAGCATGGGAACGCCTGAAAGAACGCACCAAGAAGAAGATAAAAGACATTGCCCGTGACCTGATAAAGCTGTATGCCGCACGCCGCCACGAAAAAGGCTTTGCCTTCAGTGCTGACAATTTCATGCAGCACGAACTTGAGGCGGGCTTCATGTATGAAGACACTCCAGACCAGCTGAAGGCCACCAACGACGTGAAGGCCGACATGGAAAGTCCGCGCCCGATGGATCGTCTTGTCTGCGGCGATGTGGGTTTCGGTAAGACCGAGGTGGCTGTGCGGGCCGCGTTTAAGGCTGCGTGTGACTCAAAGCAGGTGGCCGTACTTGTTCCCACCACGGTGCTGGCATACCAGCATTTCCAGACGTTCTCAAAGCGTCTTCGCGATTTTCCCGTGCGTGTTGACTATCTGTCGCGCGCACGCAGTGCCAAGGCTACCAGGCAGGTGTTGGATGATTTGGCTGACGGAAAGATTGACATCATCGTCGGCACGCATAAGCTTATCGGCAAAAGTGTGGTTTTCAAGGACTTGGGACTGCTCATCATAGACGAGGAACAGAAGTTCGGGGTGGCCACCAAGGAAAAACTGCGAAAGATGAAGGTCAATGTCGATACGCTCACGATGTCGGCCACACCAATTCCGCGCACGCTTCAGTTCTCGCTGATGGGAGCCCGTGACATGAGCATCATACAGACACCGCCCCCCAACCGCTATCCGGTCAGTACGGAGGTGCATACGTTTGACAAGGAGGTTATTGCCGATGCAATCAATTTTGAGATGAGCCGTAACGGTCAGGTGTTCTTTGTCAACGACAGAATAAGCAATCTGCCGGAGATAGCCTCACTGATACATAAATACGTGCCCGATGCCCGCGTGGCTATTGGTCACGGCAAGATGAAGCCTGAAGAGCTGGAAAATATTCTTATGGGATTCATCAATTACGATTATGACGTGTTGCTCTCAACCACCATTGTTGAAAACGGCATCGACATAAGCAACGCCAACACCATAATAATAAACGACGCCCATCGCTTCGGCCTTTCAGATCTTCATCAGATGCGAGGCCGTGTAGGGCGTAGTAACCGTAAGGCCTTCTGCTATTTGCTGGCTCCGCCTAAGTCTGTTTTGACGCAGGAGGCGCGGCGCAGACTTGAGGCTCTCGAGACTTTCTCCGAGCTTGGCAGCGGCTTCAATCTCTCCATGCAGGACCTCGACATTCGCGGAGCCGGCAACCTCTTGGGAGCCGAGCAGAGCGGATTCATGGAGGATCTGGGGTATGAGACATACCAGAAAATTCTCAATCAGGCTGTAACCGAGCTGAAGAATGATGAATTCAGCGAAATGTATGAAGACGAAATGGCCGGCGGACGTGAGATTTCAGGCGACGAGTTTGTAGAAGACTGTGCCATAGAAAGCGACCTTGAGATGTATCTTCCGGATACTTACGTGCCAAATTCGAGTGAACGTATGCTGCTGTATCGTGAGCTTGACAACATCGCCGACGATGCTGGACTGACTCAATACCGTGCGCGGCTTGAGGACCGCTTCGGCCCTGTGCCTCACGAAGGGTTGGAACTGATGCAGGTTGTGCCGCTCAGACGTCTTGGAAAGAGCCTCGGTTGCGAGAAGATAATCCTGCGTCAGGGCCAGATGCGAATGCAGTTTGTCAGCAATCCAATGAGTGCATACTACAAGAGCAAGGTCTTTGACAGTGTTCTTAACTATATCGGCAGCAATCCGCGGCGCTGCAATCTGAAAGAAATTGCAGGCAAACGTATGATGGTTGTGACTGGTGTGCCGACAGTTGAAGAGGCCGTTTGCGTGTTAAGGAAGATTAAGTGTTAGATGATTTTGTGTCGAGGATGTGTCAAAATGGAGTTAATAAGGAGTTAACGGGAGTCAGACGGTCTGCC